>JAAZKW010000050.1 GCA_012799635.1 Mollicutes bacterium | reverse complement strand
TTCATATTTTTGTTGTTCATTCATTCTTAATATAACCTTTCTCATTTTCCACCTCAATGGTGTAATATAACATAGTTGGGACATAATCGCGGAATAACTATTAAGACATTATCACGGAATAATCATATAGTAGGGAATATGATAGAAAATAGCCCTTGATTTAAAACAATAATAGTGATAAAATAATTTAAATTGCTTGAGGAAAGATAAGTATGTTACCTAAATATTAAAGAGAGTCTGTGGTTGGTGGAAATAGATATAATATTTAACAGAAATCTACTTTCTAAAGAGAGATTAATCATCTCCGGTTAATAACCGTTATATATAATGAAGTAAAATAAAGGATGGTACCGTAAGAAATTACTCCTTAGGGTATCATCTTTTTGTTTTAAAAGATTATTAATTAAAAGAAAGGGTGAAAAAATGATCGATATTAAATTAATAAGAGAACAAAAAGAATTAGTTAAAGAAAATATTAAAAAGAAGTTTCAAGATGAAAAATTATCTAAAGTAGATGAAGTTTATGAAAAGGATATTAGATATCGTGAAATAAAGACTATGGCAGATGAACTTAGAAATCAAAGAAATGAAATAAGTAGTCAAATAGGCGCTTTTGTTCGTGATAAAAAGATGGATATGGTATCTGCTACTAAAGAAAAAGTAAATAAAATAAATAAAGAACTTGAGGCTTTAGAAAAAGAAGAAGGAATCTTAGCTGAGGAAATAAGAGAAATAATGTTAATTATTCCGAATATTATTGATGATAGCGTACCAATAGGTAAAGATGATTCTGAAAATGTTGAAATTGAAAGATATGGCAAAGCATATAAACCAGAATATGAAATTCCTCATCATGCAGATATTATGACTAAATTTGATGGTATTGATAAAGAATCTGCAGGAAGAACTTCTGGTGAGGGCTTTTATTATTTGATGGGTGATATTGCACGTCTTAATGATGCTATGCTTGCTCATGCAAGAGACTATATGATTGATAATGGTTTTACATATTGTATTCCACCATTTATGATTCGCAGTGATGTTGTAAATGGTGTTATGTCATTTGCTGAAAGAGATGTTATGATGTATAAGATAGAAAATGAAGACTTATATTTAATTGGTACATCAGAACATTCAATGATAGGTAAATTTAAAGATCAAATAACAGAAAAAGATAAACTTCCAATCACTCTTACTTCTTATTCGCCTTGCTTTAGAAAAGAAATAGGATCTCATGGTATCGAAGAAAGAGGCACTTATAGAGTTCATCAATTTGAAAAGCAAGAAATGGTTGTTATATGTGAGCCGAAAGATTCTATGGATTGGTATAATAAGATGTGGAAATTAACAGTTGATTTATTTAGAATGTGGAATATCCCCGTAAGACAATTTGAATGTTGTTCTGGAGATCTTGCTGATTTAAAAGTTAAATCATGTGATATTGAAGCTTGGAGTCCAAGACAACAAAAATATTTCGAAGTTGCCTCTTGTTCTAATCTTTCTGATGCTCAAGCTAGAAGACTTGCTATTAGAGCTAGAAATGAAAAAGGTAGTTATTTCTTACATACTTTAAATAATACTGTAGTAGCTACTTCTAGGGGCTTAATAGCGCTTTTAGAGAACAATTATAACGAAGATGGAACAGTAACTATACCTAAGGCTTTAAGGCCTTATATGGGCGGAAAAGAAAAACTTATTCCTAAAAAGTAATTATAACCTGCTTAAAAAAGCAGGTTTTTTAATGCCAAGCACTGATTTGCCTTGAAAAATACTTGATCGAAATTTTAATAGTTTTAAATTAACAGAAAAAAGGTAAACAATTATTTGTAAAACTTGAAACAATTATAAACATCTTAAATGATGATTTGTTACATGAAATAAATAAAAGTTTTAATATTCAAAGATAAATGTGTTAAAATAAAATTATATTGGAGGAAATATGGCACTTAAAAGAGGAATAGTTGAACTTTTAAATTATGATAAAAACTGGGAAAAGGAATATAAGAAAGAAGAAGAATTATTAAAAAAGGTCTTAAAAGATAAAATAATAGAAATTCATCATATTGGTAGTACATCTATTCCTGGATTACTGGCTAAACCAGTAATTGATATTTTAATTGTTATAGAAGATTTAAATGATATTAATGAAGTAGATGATTTATTAAAAAATTATGATTATGAAAATAGGGGACAACAAGGAGTAAGTGATAGATATTTCTTTGCTAAAGGCCCAGAAGATGCTAGAACTCATTATCTTCATTTTACAACGAAAAATAGTAATACATATTATAATCAAACATATTTTAAAAGATATTTAATGGATCATCCATCTGCTTTAAAAGAATATTGTGATTTAAAAAATAAATTAGCTAAAAAATATTCAAATGAAAGGGCTAAATATACCCAAGGTAAAAATGAGTTTATTACTAATATAGTTAATTTAGCAAAAAAAGAATACAATGATTAAAGTAATTTCCTTTGATATTGGCGGAACTATATTATTAAATAAAAATAATAAGGAAGATCAATATAATTTAAAGAAATTAACTCATCTTGTTGCAAAGCCATATGATGAAGTAAGATTTGCCTATAAAGAGGTTTTTCAAAAAAAAAGGTAAATTTTCTTTTTTAGTTAAATCGTTTTGTCAAGTACTAAATATTAATGAAAGCGATGATATTAATAATTTTTTTCACAATAAATTTAATCAAGAAGAAGAAACAATAATAAATAAGGAAGCAAAAGAAGTTATTAAAAAACTTAAAAAAGAAGGCTATAAAATAATCTTTTTTTCTAATTCGTGCTATTTATTTGCTAATAATTTAGATAAAGATTTATTATGCCTTGCTGATTATGTTTTTTACTCTTATGACATTGGTTATACAAAAGATGATAAAGAAAGCTATAAATATATTGAACAAAAAACCGGTTATAAGTCAGATGAATTTTTACATATTGGTGATACTTTAAAAAGTGATTATTTAATGCCAATAGAAAATGGTTGGAATGCTTTATATTATGGAATAGCCGAAGATGATATAAAATCTATCAAGCATCTTAGTGATATTATTAAATATTTATCAAAGACTATTTTTTAATGCCAAGTGTCAAATTTTTTTGAAAATGTCAGTCTTATATAATATAATCTTCCTAGAAAGGAAGAAAATAAATCTTTTGTCATATTTTGTCCAATGCATTGAAGATAATATAAAGGTGAGTATAATGAATATTGGAAGTGGGTTTTGGATAACATAAATACATTATTATTCTTAAATTATTCATATCATACAACCTATTATAAAAATCATATACTTCAAAGCGCAAATTAGTCCACGTCATTCAAAACTTACTTTCATTAAAAAAGAAAAGGGTTAATCTCCTTTTCTTTTTATAATTTTCTTAATTTTTCTATAAAAAGAAAGCATTGTAGGTAGTATTTTATACCAAAAGGGTTTATTAATAATGTCAAACTCTCCGATAAATTCTACATATTTACCACCTAGTTTTTTCTTATATTCATATATTCCTGATAAATTTTTAAATTTAGAATGAGGATCTCCAATAGTACCAAAAAGATCAGCAAAATCTCTTTTGTCATTATAAGCATCTTTCATAAATTCATAATAAAGACGATTAACAGTTCCAGTATATTCAGCGGTTTCATCACTTCCTACATAAAGTGACCAAGCACCTTTTTTAGTGTACACACACACTAATGAAGCTATAACAAACTCATCTTCATCATCTTTAATTTTGGTTTTTAAAAATTCAATATCTTTTTTGAATTTATTAATACGATCAATATTTTTTTCTTTTGAAATGATATCTTCGAAACTTGAAATAATCTTTTGAGGATTAATTCTTGCGGTATAATTTTTAGCATAACCATATTCATAATAAGAATTAAAAATATCTTCATAATATTTTTTACTAAAAGGCTCAAAGCCATCTTTTAATGCAACTAAAGAAATTAAATTATAAAGATGATCTACATTATCCTCTAAAGATATTGTTAATTCATAATTATAACTCCTTTTAATAGAACGCATAAAAGTTTTAGAAATAGTTTTTTCTACATCTTCAAAAGTTTTATAGTTTTTAAAATATGTTCTAAAAGTATAACGTGGTTGATTTTTTTCATATAATTTATTAAACCCCTGATGTTTATAACCTAATGATATTAAAAAATTAAATAATTCATAATTATTATTATCATTTTTAATAGGATTTGCTTCTTCATCAATATCTTGATATTCTATTCCAGGGTCAACTTTTAAATATATAGCATTAGTTTTTTCTAAATATTTTTTTAGTTCCTTAGTAAAAGCAGTTACTAATTTTTTATCATTCCAATCAATAACAAATCCTCGCGGCGCATAATAATAACACATGTTAAGGGGCGTTTTTCTTTTTAATAAAAGGGTTTCACATAATATATTTCCTTTATCATCTGTCATTCCCACATAAACAGGTTCTTGATTTCTTTGTGCTTTATTAGCCTTTCCCCAAAAGTATGCATTTAAAAAATGTGAATTAGGGTGTTTTTCCCAAAAGCTTATATAATCTTCTTTTTTGATATTATCTATAAATTTCATATGATACCTCAGTTAAATTATAACAAATAAAAACGCTTTTGTGTTATAATACTTTTGCAAGCCAAAGGGGATGATTTAATGAAACTTCCAAATTATGAAGAAGCAAAATCAAGAACTAAAGTTGATATTGTTTATAAAGATGTTAATATCAAATATGAAGAAGTATTTAAAAATAAAAAATATTTTCTTAGAACATATGGTTGCCAAATGAATGTTCATGATTCTGAAGAAATAAGTAATTATTTAATTATGCTTGGAATGTCCAAAACAGAGGTTCTTAAAGATGCTGATGTTATTTTGTTAAACACTTGTGCTATAAGAGAAAATGCTCATGATAAAGTAATTGGCTTTTTAGGTAGATGTAAACATGTAAAAAAACTTAATAAAGATTTAATAATAATTATTATGGGATGTATGGCAGCACAAGAAGATGTTGTTAAAGAGTTTCAAGATAAACATAAATATATTGATATTATAATTGGTCCCAATAATATTTATGATCTTCCAAAGCTGCTTTTAGAAAGACAAAAGGGGCAAAATATTGAAGTTCACTCTAATAGTGATATAGTACCTGAGAATGTTAAATATCATCGTGATTCTAAAATATCAGCGTGGGTAAATGTTATGTATGGTTGTGATAAATTTTGTACCTACTGTATTGTTCCTTATACAAGAGGAAGAGAAAGAAGTAGAAAGAAAGAAGCAATATTAAAAGAATGTAAATGTTTAATAGAAAATGGTTATCAAGAAATAACTTTGCTTGGTCAAAATGTTAATGCTTATGGAAATGATTTATATTCTGATTATAACTTTGCATCTTTACTAGAAGATATAGCTAAACTTGGAATTCCCAGACTTCGCTTTGTAACTTCTCACCCATGGAATTTTACTGACAAAATGATTGATGTAATAGCTAAATATGATAATATTATGCCTTATATTCATCTTCCCATTCAATCAGGAAGTAACAATATTTTAAGGAAAATGAATCGTCGATATACTAAAGAAGAATATTTAAATTTAGTTGATAAGATAAGAAAAAAGATTCCTAAAGCTGCTATTACAACAGATATTATTGTTGGTTTTCCTGGTGAAACAAAAGAGGATTTTAAGGAAACAATAGATGTAGTTAATTGTTGCAAATTTGATGGGGCATATACTTTTATTTTTTCCAAAAGAAAAGGAACACCAGCAGCTTTATTAAAAGATGATACTCCTTTAGAAGAAAAGGAAAAAAGACTTGCAACATTAAATGAACTTGTTAATAGATATTCGAAAGAAAATAATAAAAGATTATTGGGAAAGATGGTCCCGGTTTTAATAATGGGTGTTAGTGAAAAAGATAATACTAAGATGTATGGATATACTGATACTTTTAAGCTTGTTAATGTTGCTTTTGATAAGGCCTTTATAGGTAAAATTATAGCGGTAAAGATAATAGATGCCAAGAGTTTTAGTTTAGATGGGAAGTTAACGTAAATTTGATTGAATATAGTGTACATTAATGTGCGAGGTGAAAAGAATGGAAAAACCTAATAAAGAATCACACCCAAAAGCAATTTTTTGTGTTCAAACATCAAGTGGAAAACCAGTAATTATAACTGCTGAACAATTAAGAATTTTTTTTGAACAAATGGAAGAACATTTTAATAAAGGGATTGAGGGAAGAAAAAGATAGCAGTAGACGATAAGGGCTGAAAGAGAACGAGCTAATGCTCTTGCATCTATGTTATGCCTAATAATATAAAAATAGTTGGAGAATCGTATAACATAATATATAAAAGGACAATTAAGTCGCTAAAATAGTGTGATAATAAATCCTTAGAAAGCTAAGGGTTTTATTTTTTCTAAAAAACTAACTATACTGACATTATCATAAAACTATTGCAAATTACTCATTTTGATTTGTATAAAATAATAATCTATGATATTATTTTAATGGTGATAATATATGAGAATAATAATGAAGTTTATCAAGGGAATAATCGTTTCAATATGGGTAGTAGTAGCGATTATAACAACGATTTGCTTACTAGCATATAATGATTATATGGTAAGCGATTTTGGAGATTATTCACTTTTTGTAGTAGATAATAAATCTTTAGAACCTAAATTTAAAAAACACGATCTTGTTATTGTTAAAAAAGGCGAAGAAAATGATTACAATATTGGAGATTATTTATTTTTTTACATGGGTAATAAAGAAACAATGAGCTTTATTAATTTAGGTCAAGTAATTGATATAGACAGAATTGATAGAGCAGAAGATGTCTTTAAGTTTGATTCTATAGATAGGTCCTATGGTCATATTATGGGTAAAGCTGATGGCGCTATAGTGTGGCGTAAAGTAGGATTAATACTAGGAGTTTTAAAATCAAGATGGGGTTTTATGTTTTTAATAATTCTTCCTACTTTATATGCTGTTGTATATGAAGTATATAGTATTGTTTTAGAAGTTAAAAAAGAAAGTAAGAAAGAATTAAGCGGTGAAGAAAAGAAGAGTTAAAAGAAGATTATGGTTAGCTGTTTTAGTTTTTTTTATAATAACTCTTCTTGTTGTGTCTAAAACTTACGCTATATTTGAAAGAAATGCCGAAGCAGAAGCTCTTTTAGCAATAGGTAAATGGGTTATTAAATTAAATAATGTCGAAATTACTACTGGCCAAGTTGAAACATTTACTGTTACTACATTTACATTTGAAGATTCTACCACTGTTGAAGATGGATATATTGCTCCAGGCAGAAGTGGTTATTTTGATATATCTCTTGATGCAACTTCAACAGATGTTGCAGTTCGATATGATATTGATGTTGCTATTGATACACCATATGCAGATAATATTGTTTTTAGTGTAACAGTACCAGTAGGAAGTAGCATTATTCAAACGGGACCGAGTACTTATTCTGGTGTGATAAGTGTTGCAGACATTATTCAAAACAAGATAATTAATTTAAGAATTAATATTGATTGGCAAAATCAAAGCGGTTATGATGCAACTGATACAGCATTAGGTATTGTGCCTGGGGTGGGAATTCCTATTCCAGTAACAGTAAATGTTGTCCAATATTTAGGAGAAGCTATAACCCCTTATGTTGCCCCTTAATAATAAAGAGGAAGAAAGTGAAAAGAGTAATAAAAAAAGGATTTAAATTGTTACTAGATTTTTTAACATATGCAAGTATTGCATTGCTTCTTTTTGTTGCTTTTATAAAAGTTAATACAATTTTAAAGAAAGATAATAAATATTTATCTCTTTTTGGATATTCAGTATTTAATGTAGCAACTGGAAGTATGGCTCCAACAATAAATCAAAATGATATTATTGTTGTAAAGACAGAAAAAAAATATAATACAGATGACATTATCACTTATAAAAAAGATATGGATTTTATTACCCATCGTATTATTGATATTAATGATAATGGTTATGTAACTAAAGGTGATGCAAATAATTCTATTGATGGGACTATTAAAAACGATATTATAATAGGTAAAGTTGTAAAGGTTTTAGTTCAAGCTGGAATATGGCAAAAGATTTTGACAACACCATCGGTAGTAATAATGATTTTTGTTACTTTACTTTTATTTGATTTAGCCTTTTCTTATAAAGGAAGACAAGAAAACATCGCCAAAGAGAAGCTAAGCAAAGTAGATAATAAAAGTCTCGAAGAAGCTAGAAGTTATGATGATGCTCCACAGTTAAGTGATGAAGAAATAATTAGTTTGTATCAAAAATTAGAAAAATCGCAGCAAGATAAAGATGTTATTTTAAAAAAGAAGGAAGAAGAGTTTATTAATTATACGATAAGACTTGATTTAAATGAAATACAAAGAGAAATTGATAGTAAAATGAATGGGGATAATAAAAATGACAACTAAAAGTTTTTTTAAAATCTTTGATCGGCAAAAATTTTCCTTTACAATTAAGTTTAGTTCAATTATTTTAGCACTTATTATTATTATTAATATCATCGGTTTAACATATTCAAGATATACATCTACAGCCCAAATGTATGCTAATCCTCAGGTAGCTTTTTTCGTAGTAGGGCAAAGTACTCAAGAACAAACTATAACCTTAGAAGGACTTGCTCCTTCGACAGATAAATATCTTTATACAATTAATGTTAATAATTTTAAAGATGGTTTAAGAGCTAAAGTAGATTTAAAATATTCTATTGCTTTTAAGACAACTACTAATTTACCTCTTAGCTATGAGGTTATTAGAAACGAGGTATATTCACCAAGTGCAACAGATATTATTGTAAATAGAAATATTATTCAAGAAGCAGATGTTTATTATCAAATGCTAACAACTACTGGTCAAAGAACTTTTCTTCATAGTGCAAATGAAACGGATCAATATACAATAGTAGTAACTTTCCCTCCTGAATATAAAGATTTTCCTGATGATTATCAAGGCAAAATTGAAATGATATCAGTGATTGTATCGGCTGAACAAGTTGTTTAAGACTAGCGATTATGTTATACTTATTTTTATAAAGTAGGAAGGAGCATTATGAAAAAAATATCTAAAAGAAAACTATTAATTATTAGTGTTGTAATTGTTTTTCTTGTTCCTTTAAGCATTACTTTTTCAAAATATATCTATGATTTTATTAACTATTATATTATTCAAGCAGATAGCTTCTTTTTTAGTAGTGATAAATTAAAAAAAGGCGGAATCAATTATGAAATGAATAATTGGGGTGGTGTAGGAAGTTTTGATATTCAATTTGAACTTAATAATCATAAGAATAATCTTCTTACATCTGATTCTGATGTAGCTTATGAAGTTGATTATGTTTGCAGTCAAGATTTATTATGCTCTATTAATAGTACAAGTGGAGTTATATATACCGATGAGTTAACAGATAGTTTTGTACTTACCGCAACACCTCAAAGAGCGTTTGCTAGCGGAGAATTTGTAACGATAGATATTACAGCAACATCAACCTCTCCATATACGAAAACTTTATCTGCTAGATATAAATTAATTGTTGGAAAAGAAGGTATTGACTATGAGATTGTTGATAAAGCAGGACAAACATATTTAAACTTTATTATAACAAATTCAATTGATAGTTACACATGTAGAGTAGCAACTGGTTCATATAATGTTGGAGATGAAATATCTATTGATGAATATAATTCCCTTTCACCTGCTGATCAAGCAAATTTCGCATCTGCTGTTGTAACTTTAAGTTTTGCTCCTGCTACTATAATTTTGGATACAACAAATGATCTTTTAAATAATTCTCAAAAAACATATACTTTATATAATGGGATATCTTATGTAAGTTCTGTAACTTTTAATGTTGATGCCGTAAGTACTACTAAAATAAGATTTTACAAAAGAAATGTTAGTGCTAATTATACATATCCTATTGTAAATCCAACACCGATTATTACTTTTAGCGCTATATAGGAGGGAAAATGGACAGTGTGGTAGATAAATATATTAAGTATGTTAAAGCATTTTTAACAAAGTATTATAAAACTCTTTTAGATAACAAGTACAATGCAAAATTAGTAATGCCTTTTATTGAGAAATATATTGATGTAAGGTATTATAATATTTCTTCTTATGCTTCGGTAATTAAAATTGTGGAAAGAATTAATAAAGACTTGCGTTTAGTAGCTAAGGAGTTATTAGAACAAAATGAAGATAAAACAAATGATATAAAAAACATCTTTGCTTTGATGGGTTATGTTCTTTATATTGATGAAGTAAGTGAGTATTCTGATATAAACACATTATTTGATACATTATTTAGTGATGAAATAATTAAACTTGCATATACTGATGATGTTAAAGAAAATTTTAAGAAGGTTGTTAAAGACTTTATAAAACAAAAGAAAGCTTTTTATAATTTGTCAGATGTTAAAGAATTTGAATTAAAAGAAAAAAGATATCGTCGTAATTTATATTTTGTTGATATAGACCAAAGTTGTAATATCTCTAAACTTTATAGTCAATATGCAATAGATAAGGCTTATTCAGGAGAAATAGTTAATGAAAACAAATGTTTATTAATGTATAATATGTTATCATTAAAAGCTCTTAGCGATGTAATTAATTTAGATTATAAGAAAAAATATGTTGTTAGATTTCCTGAATCGTTGTTTTCTAAAAACAAAAAAATTCTAAGGTATTTAAATACTTTAAATAATCCTTTGTTAAAACAAAAAATAAGTATTCATTTTACTTATGATACTTTTATAAAAAACAGAAAAATGATAGAGAGTTTTATAAAAGATGGTTATAGTATAGCTGTTACTTTGGATGAAACATATAATAATGATTTAGAAGTTTTAGTTTTATTTTCTTATGTTTTTGTATATGAAAAATATGATTATTATGATATGATTACAGAGAGTAGGGAAAGTATAAGAACAACTATTGTTACAATATAGAGGTAAAGATGAGTACATTTTTTAGATTTTTATATGAATTTTTGTCTCAATTTTTTTCAGGTTTTGCTACGATGGTAAAAGGTATCTGGAATGGGATCCTTAAAATTGTTAATATCTCTAGTTATATTAATATTACTAATCGATATAAATCTGATTTTGGAATTGGGGAATGGGTTTTATTTGGAATAGCTTCTTTAATATTACTAATATTAATAGTTGCTTTTGTATTACTTATCTTTTTCATAATAAGAAGATTATTAAGATTTAGAAAAACAATTGTTGAACAAGAGTCAATGCTTGAAGAAATAGCAGAATTAAATAATAAAGTTGCTTCTTTAGTACAGGAAAAGGAAGATATATTAGCAATGAAAGTATCTCAATTAGGTTTAAAACCTGGTGAGTCTCCAACTGAGGGGATAGCTGATAGTGATTTAAGTGAAGAAGATGGTGTTGATCAAACAACCGATATTCGTTTTTCAAAACTTCATGATGTAGATATCATGTTTAAAGATTATAAAATTCAAAATTATGGTAATTCTTTTACATTAGAAGAATTAGTAGAATTATTTAGAAATTTTGCAGCAGGTAAACTAGGATTATATTATACAACCGATATGATACGTTTATTTATATCGGCACTTGCTTCAACAAAGCTTGTTATTTTACAAGGTATTTCTGGAACCGGTAAAACATCACTTGCTTATGCGTGGGGTAAATTTTTAAAGCATGATTCGTGTGTTGCTTCAGTTCAACCATCATGGCGTGATAGGTCAGAATTATTTGGTTATTTTAATGAGTTTACTAAGAAGTTTAATGAAACAGATATTTTAAAGACGTTATATGAAGCGGGTTATACCGATGATATATACACAGTAATACTAGATGAGATGAATATCTCTCGTGTTGAGTATTATTTTGCAGAAATGCTTTCTATTTTGGAGATGCCTAATAAGGATGAATGGATAGTAGAGGTGGTGTCTTCTGCATGGAAAAGCGATCCTAAAAATCTTATTAGTGGTAAGTTAAAAATACCTCCAAACGTTTGGTATATTGGAACTATTAATAATGACGACTCAACTTTTATGGTTACAGATAAAGTTTATGACCGTGCTATGCCTCTTGATATCAATGATAAAGGAAAGGTATTTGAACCAGAAGATGTTCCAGCACAAGATATAAACTATTCATATTTAAATGGTCTATTTGAAGATGCAATTGCATCTAATGAAATGTCTGAAGAAATGTTAAATAAAATTGAAGAAATGGATGATTATGTTATTAAGCATTTCCGTATTGCTTTTGGTAATAGAATTGTTGCTCACATGAAAAAGTTTGTACCAGTATTTATTGCATGTGGTGGCGAGGAAGTTGATGGAGTAGATTATTTTATTGCCCGAAAAATATTACGTAAATTTGAACAACTTAATATATCATATATTAGAGATGAGATAGATGGTTTTGTTGATTTCTTAAATAAAACATTCGGAGAAGGGAAAATGAAAGAATGTATTGAATATGTAACAAGACTTAAGAAAATGAGTTAGAAAGGGGCTTAAAAGATGGATGAACCAAAGATTTTTTCCTTATATAATGCCTCTGATCCAAATCGGATAGAGTCATTTAACGGGCATGTAAATTCAGTATATAAAGTAGAACAAAATTCAGAAAGCTTTGAAGCTGATTTTGAATGGCTTGAATTAATGGAAGAAACAATTCCCTATCTTGATAATATTTTAAGAAATCCCAATCGTTTTATTGTTAATGAAGAAGAAATTGTTAATGTTGAAAAAGCTCGTAGAATAACTGTAGAAAGCATTAAACATTTATCTAAAAATACCAACTTTATTCAAGAGATTAATGAACAAGGTGAAGTTAAACCTTCTAAAATATTGAATATTAACAAAGATGAAAGTTATAATACATATGAAAACAGAGTAATTTATACTTTGATTCAAAATATGAGAATGTATGTAGATCTTAAAAAAAGAAATTTAGTTACTTCTTCTTATTATAAGGATGCTAAAAAATTTGAATATACTGGATCAAGTAAAGTAGCGGGAGAAAACATTAATATTAATGTTGCCATGGAAAGTAGGAAGCAATCAAATAAAGAATATAAAGGTTCTTCTGAAATGCCTGTTGATAAAAGAATTGAAAAACTTGAATTACATATTTCTGACTTAACTAATACAGAAGTATATAAAACGCTTGCTAAAGAACATGTGGCTAAAGTAATTCCTCCGGTAAAAAAGACTAATTTAATTTTAAAGAATACAAACTTCCAATATGCAATGAAATTATGGAATTATTTAGCTGAAAATCCTGAGGTTAGTAATAAAGCTGTTAAAGATAGAAAGGTTTATAAGGATAATAAAGCAACTAAAGGTTTATTTGATGATGTTTTTTTACTTAATTATTTAGCTGTGAATGATATTGATGAAACAGCATCAAAAGAAAAACTTAGTAGAGAAGTGATTGAAAGAGTTACAAATAATATGATTAATAAAATAATAGAGATAAATACTGATATGCCTTTGGAACAACTTGAAAATATTATTGGAGATAAAATTGCTGTAATAAGAAATAAGAAGATGGCATCTATTGAAGAAGTTGAAAAAGCATTTAATAGTAAGATTCAAAGCGCATTAAGTAAGATAATTAATTTTAAATTTGTGGAGTAGTTTATGAAAAAGTTAAGAAAAATTTTTGAAAATAAAGTTGTTAGTATTATTTATAAAATTATAAAAGCAATCACTACGGTTATTTTATTACTGGTATTATTTATCATTATATTACAAAGGTTTTCTGATAATAATTTAGCTGTTGGGGGATTAAGAGTCTTTTGTGTTGTTTCAAAGTCAATGGCTCCAAAATATGATATTGGTGATATCCTTTTTACAAAAAAAGTTCCTGCTGAAAAAATTGTTGTTGGTGATGATGTAACATATTTGGGAAATAAGGGTGATTTTAACGGGATGGTTGTAACCCACAAAGTAATTAGTAAAACCAAAGAAGAAGGGAAATATCTTTTTACAACTAAAGGTCTTGCCAATGACGTGGTTGATCCAGAGATTTCTTATGATCAAATATATGGTAAAGTTATGTATAGAGCTTATTTATTAAGTTTTATAAGTAAGTTGATTAATAATATAGTAATAAATTATATTGTATTTACAATTGTAGGGTTAATTGCATCTATTCAAGTTGTTAGAATTGTTTTCCAGCTCAAAGAAGAGAGTGATGATAATGAAAAAGGGGAAAAGTAAATACGCAACTATATGGAAAGTTGTTAAAAAGAAAGTAAAAGTTTCTCATATTGTTATTCTAATAATATTGCTTATAAGCAATACTTTTGCTTGGTTTATATATAATGAAAAAGTTGAAGGAAACATTAATGTAAGAGTAAGAAGCTGGAGAATATTGATGGAAAGCGATAGTCAGCAAATTACTGATTATATAGATATTGAAGTAGATAGCATTTATCCAGGCATGGACGATTATGAAAAAGAGATTGAAATTCAAAATTTAAGTGATATTTCTGCAAACGTTACGTATACTCTTTTGGAAGGCAATATTTTAAATTATAATTTTAAAACAATTGAAGGAAGGGCAGAGGCAGGAGAAGCGCCAGATCCAGATGATTTATCTAGTGCTGATATGATAGCAAGTCTTGAAGAAGATTATCCTTTTACAATAAGTTTTACCCTTACTAATACTATAATTGAGCAAGAATATGGAGTAGCAACCTTTACGGTTGGTATAGTTTGGCCATATGAAGGCGGAGATGATGCAGCTGATACGACTTGGGGTAAAAATGCCTACGATTATAAAGTTCTTTATCCAACATTACCATCAATATCTTTAAAATTAAAAATATTTATAACTCAAGGAACCGGCCCATAATAAGTGCTGGTTTTTTATTGGACTTGAACTAAGTGTAAATTGACAGCAACAGCAGCAACGCCACTAATTGTTGCTAAAGTATCGGCTTCATTGTCCATTGTTTCATCTATAGAATTTTCATACCACGAAACGTGAAAACGAATTGTGATGGTTTTGTCTGATTGATTAAATAAAACAGTATCTGATATTGCATCTCCATGAGTATAAGCATATTCAATACCCTCTATTTCATACTTTGTTATTCTTAAATCAGTAACCGTATTTTGGTCACTTAATGTTGCAATAAGGGAATATTGATAAGATACATCAGTATTTTCTCCGTTAATTGTAACATCAAAATATCCTTCAGCAGTTGGTGCTATAACACCAGATTTAATATGTGTTGAACCTAAAAATGCTGGAGTGATTACATCAGAAAAATCAGATTCTGCGATAACATCTTGATTATTTACTAGAATATTCCATCTAGCTATTGTAAGTGATGCATTAGCGTCAGCTTGGGTAACATATTTAGCATATGTCGATTGAATTAAAGAAATACATATTGCAAGCGATATCACAGCAAGTAAAAGAACTAACTTTTTATTTAATTTCAATTTGCATCACTCCCTTCTTGTTTACTACTATTATACACTAAAGTGTATAAATTTTTACATATATATTGTAAGAAAACGTAAAATTTTACATATAGCTTTACACTAAAAAAGTGTGGTGTTAAATTGGGCTTAAAACTCAAAATGGTGATGAAAAAATAACATTTTTTTAAAATAAAAAAATAAATTTGTAAACTAACAAAAAAAGTATTGCTTTTTATTTTTACATATGTTAGACTAAATCTAGTTAATAGTTTAGGGGTTGTTGAAATAACAAAAATTATTTTGACTATCGTGTACTATTTTCTGATAGGTTTTATCTTTTGGTGTTATTTGTGTGAACAACGCATTAACTCTTTAAGTAACTTATCGAGTAGGTCCGTTTCGATTATGATCTCTAAAGGATTTAAAGAAATGGGAGCACTTCTTTTGGTTTTAGCTAGTATAGTAAATGCTATATTGGTTATTACTGATTCCCCTATATATCAAGCCGTTAACTAAGGTGTACACTTGTGGATGCTTGATATCACTTATTCTATGTTTTTTTAGTCGAAAAACAGGTTTAAGGTAGTTTTTCCACAAAAGATATACTGATTGACTATCAGTATATTTTTTTTGTTTAATTTTGAGCTAAATTATATTATCTTTATTATATTTTTATGCGAAGATATGGTATAATCTATATAATAATATGGAGTGTTAAGGATGCTGAAGAAAATAGGAAAGTATTTTAATAAACATCGTCTTATTATAAGCGGCGTAATGATATTGTTGGCTGTTTTCTTTTTTGTCTTTTATCCAACGCTTACTGAGAAAACAACTTCTTCGGTTTGGGATGGAAGTGTAGCAACATCTTTTACATCAGGAAATGGAACTGTTAATAGTCCTTATGAAATATCAACGGGCTCAGAACTTGCTTATTTTTATTCTTTACTTAATGGTCCAAATTATAGTAGCTATTATAATAAATATTATGTTTTATCAAATAATATTGATTTAAATAATTTAAATTTTTCCTATATTAATTATGGGATAATTTTTAGTGGTAATTTTGATGGAAATGGTTATACAATTTCTAATTTAAGAATTAATGACTGTGGTCTTGAAGTAATAGACCCATATACTAGTGTATGTCATTATGCTTTGTTTTATGAGTTAAATAATGCCAATGTAAGTAATATGAATATTATTGGAGCAAGTATTACATCTGGCCTTGAAAATAGTAATGTTGCAACACTTGCTATAAGCGCATCTAGCTCAACAATACACAACATATCTTTATCAGCAATAAATTATAATATAACAGATAATGTAAATTATTATCATAATGTTGCAGGCCTTGTTGTAAATGATCAAGGAGCAAATAATATTTCTAATATTTTCTCTGATGTAGATAATACTAGTTCTAATGGTGGTAATTTATTAAATAATTATAATGGTTCAAATATTAGTTATATAATTCATAAAAATAATGGTTATGCTTTAATTTATAATAACTCAACTTCTTTTAGTAATGTTTATACTTTTACTAAAACTGGTCAAATAATTACTTTTGATAATAGTTATTCAGTAAGTGCTGTAATTGAAAAGTTTAACTTAAATTCTTCTTTAACTTGGGCTCATAGAAATAATACAATAAGGCTTCTTAATACTGGCGTTGGAGAACCAGAAGAAGAAGATCCACCAGTAATTGATTTTCATGATAGTGGTATTAGTGGTAGTACCGTATATGTTAATGATTATCAAGCTGATTTAGATTATTTTGAAGGACTAAACTTTACTTATAACACTGATGGCACTTTACCAACAAGAGTTAATAAAAATGTATATAATTCATCGAATTTAGTAACGGTACAGGTAACTTATAATGGCGAAGATTACCAGCATCATGTTGATAATAGTTTAGGACATGTGGGTTATGTCTCATTAACAGAACTACAAAATAAATATGTTTATTATAAGGTTTATGAAGTAAATACTAATAATACGCCAGACCTTACCGATGATTATATAGAATTTGATTTAATAGATAATCCTTGGGCAAATAGACCAAATAATAAAGCATTTAATGGGTGGACTACTTTATATGAAGGAGCAAAGATAACATTAGATATTGATACTTATGTAAGAAGCGTAAAAGTTCCTGTTACATATGAAAGTGGAGTTCCAGTACCAATTATAATCGATTTTTATACCTCGTGGACATATGCTAATGCAGTGAATATTACTAATAATAATCAGTGGACTAATGTAATGAATCAGATGTATACTGGTTATACTCTAAGAGCTGCTAATGGAACGATTGTTGTTTATAATTTAACAGGCTATTATTATCAAGAAACTATTAGTTATGGTGAAACATTCCCATCAAATTCTTATTATCAAGGTGGACGTAGTGATCTGGGTGGCTCAACTTGTAATTCAAGCTCTTGTACCTTTTTTACAGCTGTTTTAAGTAATATTTTCGATCCTAGCCTTACTTATTATTCTAGATCATATAGTTATTGGTATGGCTATACGTTCTCAGTAGTGTATCCACAGCCAGTTAGTACTGAAACAAGATATGAAGTTGCTTTAGGTGATCCAGTAGGAGGTTTTTATCGTGAAATAAGAATTCCATATGGAGTTTCACTTGTTGGCTATTTTGATTTTAATAATGTTGAATTTACAAGTGGTACTTGTAATAATTCAAATGGTTGTGTTTATTTAGAATATATTAAAAATACTGATGCTAATGGTACCGTCGAGGTAGCTGTTTCAGGAGTAACATATTATTATTTTATAACTAGAGATACCAATATTATTGTTCTAAGAGCTAATCTTACTAGCAATTTTTCATCGCAACCAAACCCTTGTACAATTACGGCAATAAACAATGGCGTCAGCTATAAAAATTCAACATATTGGCAAATAAGAAATAATTTAAATATTTATAATGATATAAGAATTGAAGAGATGAGATTTTATTCAAGAAATACATATTTGTCAAACTCTTCGATCACTCCAATAAATGGGCTTTCTTTATATGGAAGATGGAATAATGTAAAGATAGGAAGAGGTATTGTTAAAGAAAGTGGTAATCTAGCAACCTTTTCAACGATGATTGGTGCTTATTCCTCATCTTCGGGTAATTATGGAAAATACACCTTTATTGTTGAGTCTGGCTATTATAATTCGCTTGGGCTTTCAACAGCGTCAGGGGGAAGTTATAGTTATACTTTTAAAGTGCTAGGAACTTATGGAAATGATTATGATCGGGTAAATAATATTAACACTAATCTTGAGGTAAGGTCAACCGCCGCAGGAGCTTGGGGAAGTTCTATTTATTCACCAGGTGGCGTAACTGATAGTGCTTTGAATTTAACAGTTAAAAGCGGTGAATTTGGAACTAACAAATCAGATTATATCTCTGGTATATATGTTGGGGGATTAAATGGTGGAACCCATTATTCATCAAGAACAGCTACTATTGAAGGTGGCTGGATTTATAATTTAATTGGTGGTCCACTTTCAGCTTCAAGTATGGAATATTATAATGATACCTATATGTATATTAAAGGGGGTAGCATTGATATTGTTATTGGAGGAGCTGGTCGTTCGGCAACTTATGGTAATCGAATTATTCAACATACTGGAGGTATTGTTAATTATAGTATTTTTGGTGGATCAAATGGTATTCAAGGTAGTGATACAGGAGGATCGACAGCAGCAGGTACTTTAAATGGCAGTTCTTATGTTTATGTTGGCGGGCATGCTATTGTTGGCGATGAGAATTTAGTTAATGCAGGAACTTTAGAACCAATTTCGGAAGTTACTGCTGGTAATGTTTTAGGTGCTGGAAATGGTAATAGCTCATCAGTTGGGGTTGGATCAGTAACAAACTCTTATATTGTTATTAATGGAGATGCTTTAGTTCGAAAAAGTGTATATGGTGGTGGAAACTATGGAGCTACCGGTTATAGTAATGCAGCATCTTCATCACCAACCGTAACGGAAGTAAATATATATGGTGGTGATATTTTAGGTACTGTTTATGGAGCAGCAAATCGAAATGGTGCTGGTAATTATAGCCATAGCGCTAATGGGTTAACCTTTTATAATATTGATGCTGACATTAATGTAAATGTTTATGGTGGAAATATATCTGGAGGTATCTATGGTGGCTCTAACATCACGGGAACGGTTTATGGAACAACTAAGGTTAATGTTTATGGTGGAAATGTCAATCATGTTTATGGTGGTGGTGAAGGAGCAGCAACTTTTGTTAGAGATGATGTTACTGTTACCATTGGTAATTCTACTTCTGGGCCTAATGTTTCTGGGAATGTTTATGGTGGCTCAGCTTATGGAACTGTTAATGCTACTACAACAGGTGAAGCCGCAAATAACAAACAGGTAACTGTAACTGTAAATAATGGAACAATTACCGGAGAAGTTTTTGGCGGTGCTAAAGGAAATAGTTCAACTGTTCCATATGTAAAAGGGAATATAAGAGTAGATATTAACGGTGGTACAACGGCATATGTTTATGGTGGTTTTGATCAAAATGGTAAACCTGTAGGAAATGTTGAAGTTCATTTAAATGGTGGTATTGTAGGTACTGCTTTTGGTGGGGGGAAAAACACTTCAATCGATACTACAAAAGTTTATTTAGATGGTTCAACTTGTAATGAAATTTATGGTGGTTCTAATCAATCAGGAACAGTTCTTGATACGAATATAACGATTAATACAGGACAAGTTACAAATATCTATGGTGGTAATAACGTTGGAGGAACTTGTCAAGAGACAAACGTTAATTTAAATGGAGCAACTATTTTAGGATCTGTTTATGGTGGCGGAAATCTTGTTGCGACAACAACTACCAATGTAAATATTTATAATACTGAGGGGACAATTCCTAGTATTTATGGTGGCGGCAACCAAGCTGGTGTTACAACAACAAATGTTAGGGCATATCAAGATGCTACAAAAAATATTACTGTAACAGATATCTATGGTGGTTCTAATCAATCAGGAACAGTAACTACCTCTAATGTTCTAATAAATCAAGGAAGCTTTGCAAATATATATGGTGGTAATAATGCTGGTGGTACAACTGTTACAGGCAATGTAACTTTTAATGGAACAACAGCAGATAACATATATGGTGGTGGTAATAAAGCTGTAACTACTAATACTTATGTAACAATTAATGATGGAAATATTACAAGGGTTTTTGGTGGCGGAAATGAAGCAACAGCAAGTATTACTAATTTAAGTGTAAATGGTGGTACGATTAATCAAGTTTATGGTGGTGGTAATCAGGCTAGTGTTACAACAAGTAATGTTGATATATATAATGGAACAATGACGAATGTCTTTGCTGGAGGAAATCAAGCTGGAGCTACTACAACAAATGTTAAGACTCATAAACTTACCGGAGGAAGTAATACTATAAATATTACTAATTTATATGGTGGTTCTAATCAACTTGGTACTGTAACAACTTCAAATGTTATTGTAGAACATGGCACAATTAATCAAGTTTATGGTGGTAATAATGCTGGTGGTCAAACTACCACCACTAATGTGGATATTTTAAATGGTACATTAGGATCTGTTTATGGTGGAGGAAATCAAGCAATTTCTGGAAATACTAATGTCGAAATAACTAATGGAACAATTACTAACTTATATGGTGGTGGTAACAAAGCAAGTGTTACAAATACATCTGTTGAAGTAAATGGTGGAACAATTACTTCTTTATATGGTGGTGGAAATGAGGCGGTGGCAAGTGCTGCTGAGACATTAGTAACTGGCGGAACTATCACTAATTTATATGGTGGAGGAAATCAAGCTGCTGTTACCACAGATACTACTCTTGATGTAACAGGAGGTATAATTGTTTCAAATCTTTATGGCGGCGGAAATCAAGGTGCTGTTAATGGCAATACTTTTGTCAATATCAAAGATGGTACTATTTACGGCAGTGCTTATGGTGGTGGAAATGGTGAAACTGCTACTGTAAAATTAAATACAAATATAACGGTAAGTGGCGACACAGTTGTTGGAACTACATCATGTACTGTTTTAAATACTTGTTCAGTATTTGGTGGAGGAAACGCTGCTGTTACAGGACAAGAATCAACCAATAATTCACAAGCTGTTGTTAATATTGCAGGTGGCTTAATTTATGGTAATGTCTATGGTGGAGCAAATACTTCTAAAGTTTATGGCGAAGCGGATGTAAACATTGGTGCAAGCGTTGTAACTGGTCCTACAGTAGTAAAAGGCGATATCTTAATTAAAGGAACTGTCTTTGGTGGTGGTGAAGCTAACGCATCAGGTTCAGAAATATACGACTATTCATTTATTAGTGTTACTAATGCAATTGTAATAGATATTAATGGTAATAATTATGATAACTTTGATATTGAAGGATCTATCTTTGGAAGTGGTAATGCTTCATCATCTGGCGGTACTAGTGTTATTAGTATTAAAGATTATGGAACATATGCAAATCCTAAAACGAATATATCTATTCAAAGAACTGATACTTTAACAATAGATAATAGTTCAATTCAATTAATCGGAGCAACAGATAGAGTTAATGAATATTCTGATGTTTTATTTACGTTATCAAGAATTAAAACATTGGTATTAAAAAATAATTCAAATATGTTCTTTCAAACAGGGTTTAACTTAGTTGAAAAGTTTAGAAGTGTTGATCAATATAATAATCTTGCTACTGTTACCATTGATGAAGACAGTGGTACTATTGTAAAAAATGTGGATAATAGAATTTACGCTTTAGCCGATAATGCAAAAGCATTAAACATTGCTAAAAACCAAAACGTTACTATATTTGGAGATGTTGAAGGAATGAGCTTCTTTGGACTTTATAAAGTAACTGGTGGTGGGGATGTAAGTGTTGGAATATATGATAAACACAACTTTGGGGATTTACTTGATTGGGGAGATATAATTGACTCAGGTTCTTATGTAGCTGGAAGTCATAAATTAAATCACGATATAACAGTAGATGGTTTTTATACTAATACTATTAATGAGGATGATTCAACTGCTATAATTGGATATATCGAGCCAACGCCTCCAGATTCGGATATGTATATGTGGGTTGTTGGTCAAAAAGTTATTGAATATGATATTGATTTAGTAGCATCGAAGTATTCAACATTAGGAACAACGGAACTGGCTTTTAATGACTTTTCACAAGAAAACACTTCATTTGAAATACTAGGTTTTGACTATACGGGTATTGCTGCTGGGATAGAACTTGTTGATAAAAATAATGTAAGTCGTGTTGCTGCAAGTTCTACTATTGCTGATAGCGTAATGGCTTTACAAATGGAATCAAGTAATACTGGTTGGCTTACTTCAGGAACTACTGGCTTTTTAACAAGTAGTACAACTCCTATTATTGGAACAAGAACCTATGTTGGTGATAATACTACAGATATCCCATCATTACTTTTCTATTTAATTCACTCTAAAAATATAGGTACTGCAGGTAGTATGGGTACTGTTAAAATAATTATTATGGCAATTACTAGAATTGATGATTTAACGAATGAAACCGAAAGATTAGTTGTTAATGTTAATTTATCTAGAGCTCTTTATACAACAAATGACTATGAAGGTGCCATAACTGAAGGAAGAAAATATGATTTATTTGCTACGACAAATGTAAAGATAAGCTCAAAATCGTCATTTAGTACTTATTTCTCCTTGTTTGCTGATGGAACAAATTTATATCAACAAGGATATCATAGAGCATTAATTTCAAATTATGTTTTACCTGAAAATACCAAAATTACAATGATTGATTTAAGTGATATTAGTTTGCCAGAATATTATTATCACGTTATAACGGCACAAGACGTTCAAGATGCAATCAACCAATTGGCTACATATGGAGATATTCGATATAATTTATCGATGTTTGAAGTAATGGGAGCATATAATAGTGGAGCTTATTATGATGATGCAGTTAAGAATGCTCAATATTATAATGCGATTGATGATTATAGTGCTGAAGAATTTATTTTCATTATTGATTTTGAAGATACTACAATTTCATCAACCGCATTAGGCAATTCACTATTATTTGAACTGCTTGATAGTAATGGGCATACAATAATTAATGTTCTTGGTGTTCAGCAACCAAATATGGTATATAATATATATACAGATCATGATGCGTCAGTAAATGTTACTGGAACTATTAGTAAAAATGAAATTTATGCGGGAGAGTTTTTTCTACTTGATTTAGATACGGTATATACTCAAACAAAAGTTGGCGGAAGTACCGTTTATGATACTCGTTTCTTAGATTATAAAATGGGATTAAAGATTTATTTAAAGAATAGTCAAGGACAAATTGTTAGTGGTACGTCTTTATTAGGTCTTTATTATAAAATTGCAGGAGTTAATTATTATCCGAATATTGATGGAACTATTAGAGTTAAAATTGCAGATAAGGTAGGTAGTGCTAAAACGTGGGTAAATGTTTATACTGGAACAA
This sequence comes from Mollicutes bacterium, assembly GCA_012799635.1. Classification (GTDB taxonomy): domain Bacteria; phylum Bacillota_I; class Bacilli_A; order RF39; family UBA660; genus UBA6448. The sequence goes on along the minus strand of JAAZKW010000050.1, from coordinate 33,350 downwards.
GCAAACTAGCTACGGGTGCATATAAAGTCGTCGTCGAAGCTTTTGGTTCACCTGATGGGCTTTACTATGGTAATACAACGCCTGCAAAGAAAGAGTTTGATATTAATGTTATTAATGAAATCTATGGATTAGATGTTACTGTTGATCCTCAAGAAATGATTATTGATGGAACAACTGGTTTAAATTTAAAAAATTTAAATACGCTTAATTATTTTATTCAATATAATTCTGGGTTATTACAACCAAATATTCATTTAAGATTGTATCGCAGAAAATATGATACAATTTATGATACCAATTTTGAACTTGTTGATTTACAAGACTATACTTCATTACCATTAATACCATCGTCTAATCCAAATGATTATATAGCAATATCAAGCCCTCAAGCGGAAAATAATTTAGCAATTCAGCTTAAGTCTGGATTAGAGATAGGTACTTATAAACTTGAATTTGTATTGTATGATAATGTTACTGAAATAGGTATTGTAGAGAAATACTTTATTATTAAATAGAAGGAAGGTAATATATATGGAAGATATTAGTAATGTAGAGCTTTTAGAGATATATGAAATCTTGGAAGATTTTATTAGGACTTTAAAAAGTAAAGAAGAAGGAGATAAAAATGAAGGATAAATTAGTAAAAGATATAGAAAACATCACTTCAATTTTAGGAACGCTTCCAACAAACAACAAGAAAAACAAGGAAAAATATAAAAGCTATCTGAAAGAACAAATAGATCTTCATATTGAAAAGAGAGATAAAGTTAAAAAAGAAATTTTATCACGATATAATAAAATTATTTTTGAAAATAATAAAGATGCTGATATTCCAAATATATCTGAATTAGATATTAATTTTATTAGATGTTCTTCTTCATACTATGATTCTTTAGAAAAAATGAATTTAAATTATTTATTATATGAATTGAGTCATTTTTATAAAAATAATTTAGAGAAGATAAACGAAGTAATTATTCAAATAATAAAAGAGTTTGAAAAAACAGGAATTAAATTAACTGCTAAAGACTTTATATATTCAAATGATGTTAGACTTTATATTAATGCTCTTTTGTCTAAAGATGTTAATATTAAAACGATGTTCGAAGAAATATTTTGGAGAAATCCCAATTTCATTCATCAAATTGAAATTAATTTTCGATACTTATATTACAAAAATGAAAAAGCAATTACAAAGTTTTTTACTGATAAGTATAATACTTCTAAAATGTTTGATTATTTAAGTGAATATAAAAAAGCATATGATAATCAGAATTATTCTAAACATAATTCGGTAAAATATATTTTTAATAAATTTTTTTCCGGTAAAATGCTTACTGCATGGGTTAATGATAAGCATGTTGATGATTTTAATAAAAAATATATTTTAGGTGAAAAAACGCCAGAAGTTTATTTTAATTTAATTAAACTTAAAGACTCTTTAGAAGAATACAAAACTTTGCAGTACTTTTCTTTTATTATTGATGATTTAATTAATCTTTTTGCTAAAAAAGAGGAATATAAAGATGTTTATAATAGCAAGTTAAAGGAAATAAATAAAAAAGAGGGAGAATTATTTAAAATTAATAAAAAATTAAATAAGAAAGGTTTTTTTGGATTAAAAGAAAATAAATTAAATGAGCTTATTTTATTAAGAAATAATATTATTAATGAATTAAAAAATTTTTATGAAGAACTTAAAGAATTAAAAATAAAAAACATTATATATAACAAAGTTTCAGATGATACAAGTTATTTGGATTTATTGAAATTATCTTTAACTGATTTTAACTATTTTGTTAAACTTTTAAAGGAAAATAACGAAAATCTAGATATTAAATATATAGATAGTCAAATGAAAAAATTATATAACTTTATATATACTAGTGATATTAATATTATTTCTAATGTTGCTATTAGTGAAAATAAAAATATTCCTCAAATTATATATGATCGATATCGTTTAGTTAATTTAGAAATTGATGAAGCCTCTTTAGAAGGTGATTCAATAAAGAATATTATTCATGATTTAGAAAACATGATTTTAAATCAAGATATTAAAAGATTAAAAATGAATTTGAATGATATTGATTTTGTTTTAGATGTTAGAGAAGTTTTGGGCCTAAATAATGATGATAAAGAAGTTGCTTAAAACTATTAATAAACAAATAAAAACCATTAGTTAATCTAATGTTTTTTTAAATGGCACCCTCGAAAGGATTTGAACCTTCGACCTACCGCTTAGAAGGCGGTTGCTCTATCCAACTGAGCTACGAGGGCATTTGTTGACATAGACATTATATGATAAAACCTTAAAAATATCAAGTATTTCAAAATTATTTGTAATAGTTTTATGATAATGTCAGTATAGTTAGTTTTTTGAAAATGTCAGTCTTATATAATATAATCTTCCTAGAAAGGAAGAAAAGATTAACTTAAAAAGGTGGTAATTATGAATGATAAAATAGAAAAATTAAAAGAGATTATTGATAAATCAGATAATATAGTGTTCTTTGGTGGAGCGGGGGTTTCAACTGAAAGTGGGATAAAAGACTTTAGAAGTAAAGAGGGTTTGTATAATCAAAAATTTGATAGACCGGCAGAATATTATTTAAGCTCGCAATGTTTTTATTTGGACCCAGAAGTTTTTTTTAACTTTTATAAAAAAAATATGAATTGTTTAAATGCAAAGCCTAATATAACGCATTTATATTTAACAAAATTAGAAAATAAAAATAAATTAAAAGCAATAATAACTCAAAATATTGATGGCTTACATCAAAAAGCAAAAAGTAAAAATGTTTTAGAACTTCATGGTACCATATATAAAAATTATTGTATCAAATGTAATAAAAAATATAATGCGGAATATATTTTTAATTCTAAAGATATTCCCAGATGTACTTGTGGTGGTATAATAAAACCTGATGTAGTTTTGTATGGAGAGCCTTTACCAGAGTCATTTAATCTTGCAAATAAATATATAAGTGAAGCTGAAACACTTATTGTGGCAGGCACTTCTTTAACAGTTGAACCTGCAAGTAGTTTAGTTAAATCATTTAATGGTAAAAATCTTATTATTATTAACAATGATCGTACGCCATATGACCATTTAGCTACATTAATAATAAATGATAGTTTAAAAAATGTAATAAATAAATTAGAATTATAAGGAGTATGATATGACAACAATTTATTTTATGCGACATTCGGAACCGTTAAAATATATTAATTTGGATAATAAGGAGAGTTTGCAAATTCAAAATGAAAAATGGCCATTAACAACACATGGAGAAAATTTAGCTAGTAAAAAAGCATTACAAGATGAGTTATTGAATTTTGATGTGGTTTATTCATCTAATTATATTAGAGCGATTTCTACAGCCAAATATTTTACAAATAATACAATAAATGTTAATGCAGCGTTTGGGGAAAGAAAATTTGGTATAAATGATTGGAGTGAGCTTCCAAAAGAGTTTGAAAAAAAGCAAATTGAAAACTTTAATTATAAATTAAAAAATGGCGAGTCGTTAAATGAGGTTAAGTTAAGACAAATAAAATTATTAGAAGATATTTTAAATAAACATAGAGGGAAGAAAATTTTAATTGTTGGACATGCTACAGCTTTTATAGCGCTATTTAGTAATTGGTGTAATATTTATTTATATGAGCATAATTCTCAAGTTTTTTTTGATGGAAAGTGGGATTACTGTGAAACTTTCAAATTAATTTTTAACAAGGATAACGACTTAATTAGTATAGAGAATATAAAATAAAGTTATATTAATTAAGCTGATATTTTTTTTTCTAAATCTTCAGAGCGTTATGATATAATACATATATATTGAGGTATGTATGGAAAAAAAGATAACTTATGTAACAGGAAATTGGGCCAAAATAGATAGCGCTAAACAGATATTAGAGCCGCTTGGGTATACAGTAGATAATATTAAGCTTGAAACTCCTGAAATTCAAGCAAATGATGTTACAGAGGTTGCAAAATATTCAGCAAAATGGGCTTGTGAATATTTAGGGAAAGCAGTGTTAAAAAACGATTCCGGTTTGTTTGTTAATGCTTTGAAAGGATTTCCTGGTGTATATACTCATTATGTTGATGAAACTATAGGAGAAGATGGTCTTTTAAAGTTAATGGAAGGCTTAAAGGATAGAACCGCATATTTTAAAGAGGCAATAGCTTATTGCGAACCTGGAAAAGAACCTATTGTTTTTGAGGGAATAACTAAAGGTAAAATTGATACAAAAAAATCTGGAAGGTATGGATGGAGCTGGGATTTTGTATTTATACCGGAAGGAGAAGAAAAAACTTTGGGGTGCTTTCCAGATGAAGAAAGATGGCAATTTTGGAGTTTAGATTCTTATAAAAGATTAGTTGAATATTTAGAGAAAAACAAAGTTTAAAAAGTTATTTTTTAAGCTAATATAAAGAGCACCAAAAGCTTTAAATAAAATATTAAATAAGGAGAGTTTGTAAAGATGGGAAATGAAATAATAAGTTTTTTTAAAACAATTATAACGGAAATTATTATAATGCCTATTGCATTTATAGCAGGAACTATTTTTAATAATCGAAAAAAAATAAAGGTTTTAATGCAAGGTTATAAAAGATATAATAAAGAAATACATATTATGTGTGCTTATCTTTTTAGGGTTAAATATCAAGATAAGTATATTTTAATAAAAGAACAAAATGAAAAAAAATATCATCCTATTGGAGGGGTATATAAATACTATGATTCATTTAAAAATATTAAAGAAAATTTAGAGATACGTGATGAAATAAGTAAGACATCTACAGAAGAAAATGATTTAAAAATAAGTTTAAAAGGTAAATATTTATCCCAATTTTTAGATTGGTTTGCTACTGGTAAAAATAGAGAAGTCTTAATAATTAGAAATTTTTTTAAAGATTTAGGTTCATCATTTGACTTTAGTATGAAGCTTTTAAAAAAGTCTAGGATAGAATTTATAAAACAAATTAAAGAGCCAATAGAATTTTCAAATAAATATAAAGGTGATGAAATTATAATTTTTGATATTTTTGAACTAGAATTACCACCAGAAATGTTAAAGGAAATTATTAAAAGGAAAGAAATTATTTTAGTTTCTGATGAAGACATCGAAAAAGGGGAATATGTTATTAATAATCAAAGACAGATTATATCTAAAAAGTCAGAATATATACTTTAAAAGAATCGTTTAGAAGGGTTAAATATTTTAGAGTTTTTAACTCTTTTTTTATTCTTATTTATTGCATTTACTTTGATAAATAATAGGGAATAATAAAAATTGACATTCAGGGCAAAAAGTGTTAACATAAGCGTCAAGTTTACACAAAAAGGAGGAATAGGAGTTTATGCAAAACATTCAAAAATCAGGGTTCTTAAACATTGAAAACAAGTTATATACTTTACAGGATCAATTTGATGGTGAATTATCATTTTATGCTACAGATGGTAAAAGTGAAATTGCTGTAAATGAAAATAAAGTAGTAGAGGCTGGAAGTTGTATTAAATCATTCATATTATTAGAATATTTTAGGCAAAAAATAGCAAACGAAGAAATTTTGATTTATGATGAGCATCGTCATCGTACTTTAGGAAGTGGAATTGCGGGTTTTATGCTTAATGGGACACCATATTATGCGATAAATTTAGCAAAACAGATGATTGTAATTAGTGATAATGTTGCCACAAATATGATAATTGAGCGTTTAGGGATTGATCAAATAAATGGTACAATTCAAAAAAACTTTCCGAATACAAAGCTTTTGGCTGATAAATTAGATTTTGATATTTATCGAGAAGTTGGAACTACTACTGCATATGAATATGCTAGTCTTTTTCAAAAAATTTTATTAAATGATAATATAGATTTAGATGAAGAAAGATGTAAAGAGATGATAGAAATATTCTCTCGACAAAAATATCGTACGCTTTTAGAATATAGCATTTCACCAGACTTGCTAGACGAAATGGGGGAAGAAAATGCTGAGCTTATAGCTATGGCTACTAAAAGTGGTGCTTTTGGAAGTAAAAAGAAAAATATTCCTTCAGTTAGAAATGATGGTGGTATAATATTTACAAAATATGGAAATTTTATAGCGTCTATATTTACTAAACACAACACAGATTATCGTTACTATGATCATCATCCAGGGTTTGCTGCAGGAGGAGAGGCTTTCCGATCAGTTCTTGACCCGTTTCTTGAAAACAAAGGTAGTTTTTTGACAGAAGAAGAGACCCAGTATGTAAGTGAGCGTGAACCTTTGGGTTATGTTAGAACGCTTAAAAAGGGTATTTAAAAGAAAATAACGTGAAATAATTAAATTTCGCGTTTTTCTTTTATGTATTATAATGATATAATTATACTGATAATATGATATGAGAAGTAAAAGCTTAGAATATCTTTTTTAGCCATAATAAGTTATATAGAAAGGTTATATTAATTATGAAAAAAGTAGTAAAATATATAGTAATTACAATATTAGTTCTAGGGGCAATATATGGTTTATTTATATTAAGTTTAATGGTTGGTAATCCAATAACAAGAATAAAAATAAAAATAGCAGCAAATAAATATATTGAAACAAATTATAAGGATAAGGATTATTTTATTGATAAAGGATATTATAATTTTAAAGATGAAAATTATTATGTTGTAATTAAGTCCAAATCAAGTAAAGATACATACTTTGATTTAATTTATAACAGTAAAGTTAAGTTTATTGAAGATACTTATAAAAAAGATGTGTTAAGTGGTTCAAATACTGCGAATAGAATTGATATGAAATATAAAGAAATAGTAGAATTGTTTTTGAAAAACAAATTTAAAGATTATTTAAACTTTGGATATGGAACTATCGTTTTTTCAGATAAATATGATAAAGAAAAATATTTAAATATGAAAGATTTAATACTTGATAAAGATTATGATATTAATGAATTTGCAAAAGAAGCGGGATACATAACAGTATATTTTTATGATAATAATTTAGACTTTGATAGAGCTAAGGAGTTATTAATTAAATTGAAAGAAAAATTAGATGAAGAAAGTATTAGCTTTTATGCAATAGATTTTAATCTATCACTTGCAGAACATAAATATGGAACAGATAATGATATAATTTTTAAAAATATACTTTATAGTGATTTTAATAGTAAGGATTTTGCGAAAATATTATCTACAAAAAGCAATTAGGGTGATGTATGTCTTGGGATGTTTTTTTATTTAAATATGTTATAATTATTAAAATAAGATGATGAAAGGAGAAAAATGAAGAAGAACGTTATAGTTATAATTATAAGTGTAGTAGTTGTAACATTGGTTGCTATTGCCTTGGTGTTAGTTTTTAATAAAAAAACAACTAACAAATCAGTTACCAAACCAAAAGGAGTATCAGAAGATGCATTTGTTCAAACGTGTGTTACATATTGTGATGGCGGGAAATATGTATTTAAAGAAGGAAAAGGATATTGTGTTTGTCCAGACGGTTATGAAATTGTAATATATGAACCGGAAGAAGAAATTGAAAACAAAGATGATGTGACAAAATCAACAGAAGTTACTAAAGACCCAAAAGTGAATAAAACTGATAGTAGACAAGAAACAAATCCTGTTGATCCAATAATGATATGTACAATGCGAGAAGAAGATCCAGACCGTGGAAAAATGCATGAAGAAATAAGATTAAAATATGATAAAGATACAAGAGTAATTAAAGAAGCTATTGGTACGATGGAACTAACTATATATGATGAGCAAATGTTAAACGACTTTAAAGCTACTGCTAGAGAAAATCTTTGTCCAGATCTTGATGAATCTGATTGCGATATAAATATTAATGGAAATGTTATAAAAGCTACATTGAATCGAACAAAACAAATTGGTGAAGGAAGAACAGTAGATGAGCAAAAAACTGAAATAGAAGGCTATAAAGGCAGTTTGGGCGGATCATGGACTTGTAATTAAAATTAAAAGATAATAATAAAGACCTCGTTTTTTGAATATGTAATGAGGTTTTTATATGGAAGATCAAAAATATAAAGAGGATGATATTAATGAAGAAAAAAGTAATAATAATATTAATTTTGATTATAATAACTTTAATTCCAATTCCAATGAGATTAAAAGATGGTGGTTCAATGGAATATAAAGCCATCTTATATAAAATAATTAAAGTTCATAAACTAAACGAACAATATCAAGGTGGATATGAAAAGGGTTGGAAGATTAATATATTAGGAATTCAAGTATATAATAAAACTGATATTAAATTAAAATCAGACGAAGTAATATTAGAAGCTAAAATTGTTGATATAAACAATGATGGAATGCTTGTAGAAGTAACAAAAGATACAAAGGGTTTTGGTAAAGGAAATCATGTTTCTGTAAATATTTCCGAAATTAACATAAATATAAAAGAAAATTTAAATATAGATTTTCAAATTAAAATAACTTTTAATGGTAGTGTTAATGAAAGTTATCCACCACAAATAGATGCAGAAAAGATAGATATAATAACTTAAATCCTTATGATATATGTTATAATTGAAACATGAAGGGGTAATATCTAAAAGTTGAGGACTAAAAGGTGTAACCATAAATGATTTACATTTTTCTATGAATAATGAATTATTTTATGCAAAAAATTAAAAATTAGTAAAATATAAACAAATATTAATTGGAAAATCAAGATAATGTGGGGAAAAATTTAAAATATATAGATTAGGGGAGTTTATGAAGAAAAATGTATATATTATTATTGATGGTATGAGTGGAGATTGTGGTAAAGGAAAAGTATATTCAGAATTTGCTTTGGAAGAAAAGCCAGAGTTAGCTATTATAAATCATATGCCTAATGCCGATCATTCTGCGGTTGTTAATGGAAAAAAACGTATTTTTAGACATATTCCTGTATCATCGGTTAATAAAGACACAGAATTATTTTTGGGACCAAATGTTTTTATTAATATGGATATTCTTGAAAAAGAATACTATGATAACTTAGATTTACTTGATGGAAGAGATATTTATGCACATCCCAATATAGCTTTAATTGAACAAAGACATATTGATTATGAAAAGAATGTTCTTAAAAAAAGTGGTTCAACTTTTAGTGGTGGAGGAGCATGCGCTCGTGAAAAGATAATGCGAAGTTTTGAATTGAGTTTTTTCAAAGGTTATAAAGGGATTAAAGTTTTAAGTTATGATGAATATTATGCTAGATTAAGAAAACATCTAGAAAATTCTAAAAAAATATTGTTAGAAGGTAGTCAAGGCTGTGATTTAGATATTAATCACAGCGGTCATTATCCTAATACAACTTCAAAACAAGTTGCAGTTACACAAATGTTAGCTGATGCTGGAATCTCTTTTAAACATGTCAAAGAAGTGGGAATGATTATTAGGCCTTATCCTATTCGGGTTGCTCCAGGTAATGTTGGAAATAGTAAGGAAATATCATGGAAAAAAGTAAATATTGATTCAGTGTTAGGCCCTGGTGCGTATGAAGATGTTGGTGAAAATTCAGGCTATGAAGTTGTAGATTATACGGAAGTAATTCCTAAAAATGGTGAAGTGAAAAGGGTTTTTGAAGGAATAGATATAAAGCAACTTCAAAGAAATATTCAAATTAATACTCCAGATTATTTATATTTAAATTTTTTTCAACATTTAGATTATGAGTATGAGGGTATAAAAGGAATATATAATGGAATGAGTAATAATATTTATCTTACTAAGCCTTTAAGAGAATATATTTATTGGATTGAAGATAACGTAGGTGTTAAGGTTAGATATTTAGGAACAGGAGCAGAAGTAGGGGAAAAAGTTAGAATAAAGAAGTAATATTTCTTTTTTTAAAAAGATTAGTGAGGTTATTAATGAGTAAATTTGTTAGAGTAATGGATAGTTATGGAAACATGTGGATATTAAATATTATTTCATTGAAAGATAATACAAGTTATATACTTTATTCAAATGATAAAGTAAAAAACAAATTATTGGTAAAAAAACCAGCGATGTTAAGAAAAGAAATAATGAAGCTTGTTAATATAAATAATAAAAGTGATTAATAAAATTAAAAAGAAGTGCTAATAAAAGCCTTCTTTTTAATTTTTTACAACTATCTTATTTCTTCGTCAAAACCTTCTACATTAGTGATTTCGAAAATTTCGGCATCATAATATTCGCTAACAGTTGCTATAACTTTCCAAGTTCCGTCTTTTTCTATTGAATCTTCAGCATCGAAACTCTCACCAATTTTATTGCCGTTTTCATCGTAAATATCAAAATTAATTTGAACTCTTCCGGTCTTTTTGTTTGACTTATTTTTAATTGTTCCAACAATGTATTTCATTCCCGGCCAGGTTCCTTCTACGTCGCCACCCTCAATCAATTTGAGTTCCTCTACAAATTCGTAGTTCTTTTTATTGCTTTGTTGTTTTTTAGCTACATTAGAACATCCCGTAATAACAAAAAGCCCTAATACAATAAACAGCATTAATAATACCTTTATCTTTTTCATAGTTTACTCCTTTCTTATTTTTTTATAAACTCTTTCGAGGTCATAACTTTTTTCAAGGGGTTTGCAAAACTATTGTTAATAATAATCTTTTTGTTAAGTTTTTGAATTTTGTAAATTAAATCTAATATAAATATATTTTATCATTTATAATCCTAAATTACAAATATGTTTTTTGCTAATTTAAATTTAACGTGCAATAAAGTCACAATTATATATTTTGATTATTAAAAATAAAGCAAATGAATTTGTAATTAAAATCTCTTTTTAATGTATAATAATTTTATATGGAAAAATAACATTATTCTTTATGATTATGATACAATTATAAAGAACATATTTATAAAAATGTTGCTTTTAAACAAAAGCTTGAATATTATGAAAAAAAATTATTAGATAAATTAAGGAGATGTTTAATATGGAAAAAGTTGCATTTGTTACTGGTGGTACAAGCGGTATTGGAAAGGGAATAGTTAAAGAACTTTTAGATAAAGGATGTATCGTAATAACATGTTATCATGATAATGAGAAAGCAGCTAAAGAAATGAAGCAAGAGATTAATAATGATAATTTAATAGTTAAAAAATGTGATGTAAGTAATGAGGAAGAAGTTATAAAATTATTTAAATTAATCAAAGAAAATTACGGAAAGTTAGATTATTTAGTAAATAACGCAGGGACATTTATTGACAGTTATATTAAAGATTATAATATAGCTGATTTTAAAAAAGTTTTAGATGTTAATTTAATAGGAAAAGTTATTTGTACTAAGCATTCATATAAAATTATGAGTCATGGAGGATCGATAGTAAATATTTCGTCTCACTTAGGCATTGTTCCTTGTTTAGAGTCTGCGGCATATTGTGCTGCAGCTGCAGCAATTATTAATTTTACTAAAGCGACGGCAATTGAATACGCGGATAAGAAAATTAGGGTAAATAGTATTTGTCCTGCATTTACTCCAACATTATTATCATTAAAAGGATGGAATAAAGAAGAGATAGATCAAAAATTAAAAGATACACCACTAGGAAGATTTGCTGCCCCAGAAGATACATCTAAATTATGTATGTTCTTATTATCAGATGATGCCAGCTTTATTACAGGCGAAAACATTTGGATAAATGGAGGAAGGTTATCATAAAAAAAATATTTCCCAAAAATTGTATCGACAAGACTTTTAAATTAGAAGGGAGACAAAATAGATGAAAAAATGGGAAAAAGCATTAGAAAAGTTTATTGGAAAATATAAGGAAAAAGATTATGTTATTGCAGCAGTTTTAGTTGGAAGCTATGCTTCAGGAAACCAAAATGAAAAATCAGATATTGATGTTCAGATTATTACAACCGAAACAGGATGGAAAAAACGTGGTAATGTTATTGTTGATGATATAATGATTGAATATTTTATGAATCCAGTATCAGAGATTTATAAATATATGGAAAATGATCATAATAAAAGAAGAAGATTATCTGATGCTGGGATGTATGTACATGGAAAAGTAATTTTTGATAAAACAGGTATTACTCAAGAACTTAAGAAAAAAGGGTTGGAATATTATGAAAAAGATTTTCCTGACCCTGATGAAACAACCATAATGATAAATAATTATATTTGTTGGGATTTAATGAATGAACTAGAAGATAAAATTAATAATAAAGAAAACATAAGTTTCAATTATAATTTATTATTAAAAGAATTAATAAGTAATTATTATTATAAAAACAAAATATCTACAGTTCCATTTGCTAAAATAGAAAAAATATTTAAAGATAAAAATTATCGAGATAAATATCATTTAAAAAACTATCCTGATGATGAATTTGTTAGTCTAGTATTAATTTGCTTTGAAAATGAAACTTATGTTAATATTAAAAAACTTTATAATTATGTAATACAAGATTTTAAAATTACTGACTTTGAACTAAAGACAAAAGTATAAAAGGAGTAAAATAGCTATGAACAATAAAACAAACATTGGCTGGTTGTTGAAGATAGTCAAAGGTGAGGTAACATGAAAAAGAAATTAACTATAAAATTTGCAGAAGAGTGGTTAAATAAATTAAAATATCATTGGTATAATAAAAAAATAAGTGAAGTTTTATCTTTATTTGAAAAAACAACATATTATCAAGAAACTCCATTTATGATGCCATATACGAACATTAATGAAATTGCTAAAGAATGGAAATATATAATAAATGAGCCAATTCAAGAAATACTTTTTAAGATATTGGCAATAGATAGTAATGTTTTAATTGTTGAATGGTATTTAAAACAAAATAATGAAGAGTATAGTGGTATATATGAAATAAAATTTAATGAAAATTTAGAGTGTATATATTTTAAAAGTTGGGAAATGGAAAAACCTAATTAAAAAAAAGTAAAATGATAAATGAGGTATATGTATATTATGAGTATGTCTCAAAAAGATAATAAAATGTAAACTAGTAAGTTTTTCTTGCAAGTTAGAAAGGAAACATATGAATATATTAGTTGTTAATCCGCCAAACAAACCATTTACTAATTTAACTATATTAGCAGAACCAATTGATGTATTACAGATTGCCACAGTAATTAGTGAAAAGTTTAAAAAAGTAAAAGTCTTAGATATGGATGTTAATAGGCTAGATAATAATATAAACATATTTTTAACAGATAAAAATGTAGTTATTTTTGTATATGATTATCAAATACCACTTCATACATCTTTGGCAATGAATAATATATTTGAAATAGTTAGAAACATAGATAAAGAGACAAAAATTATTATAATTGGAAAAACTTCAACTTATTTTTATCAAAAATTTATAGATAATGGTATAGATGTAGTTATTCGCGGCTTGGCAGAACCGATTATTAACGAAGTAATAGATAGTATATATGATAGTGATAGATTAAAAAAATACCTAACTTAATTATTAAAAACAATAATGAAATAATAATAACTAATAATAAACATATAGAAAATAATTTTGATAAATTACCTATTCCTGATAGAAGTATGGTTGAAATAGATAAATATATGGATACTAGAACAATGGTAACTTCTAGGGGTTGTATTGGAAGATGTAAGTTTTGTAATACACCTTATTATTTTGGTAACTGGAGTGGTAAAGGAGTATATGATGTTATAAGTGAAATAGAAATGCTTGTAAGTAAATTTAATGCCAAGAAAATATTATTTTTAGATGATAATGCTACTGTGGATAAAAAGAGAATGTTAAAAATATGTAAAAAAATAAAAGAAAAAAACATAAAGTGTTTATTTGGAGTTCTTTGTAGTATAGAGTGTTATGATAAATACATGATACAGGAGATGTATAAGGTTGGCTTTAGATGGATTCATTTTGGAATTGAGTCTGGAAGTGAACTTGTTTTAAGCAAAATGAATAAAAATATGAATATTGAGTATATTAAAGAAGTAATATTTGAGGTAAAGAAAATAGGGTATAGAGTAAGGACAAGTTTTATATTAGATTATCCAGGTTCTAAAAAGGAAGACATTATAAAAACAAAAAATTTATTATTAACTATAAAACCTCACGAGATTAGATTACATTATTTATCTTATAGAGTAGGAACACCAGTTTTTTATGAAAATAAAAATGTTTTAAACAAATCACAATATATACATAACAATAAGCCCAATGTATTAAATAACGAGATTAGTGAAGATATAGCAAAATTAATAGATGAATTAAAAGATGAAGGCTATGATATTATTATTGATAATATTGATTGGAATACATGTAATAGTAAGAAGATAGTGTCATTTGTCCCTATAAAATATGGGAGGTTTTGGTATGAATAGGTTAATAGGAATAACCGGAGGTATGTCATCTGGAAAATCTACTATTTCAAAAAAAATAGTTGAGCTTAATCCAGATTATGAATATATAGATGTAGATAATTTTAGAAGAAATTTATTTAATGATTTAGACTATGTTAATAGATTAAAGGAATCTATTATAGGATTATCTGAGTTTGATAATATAGATTCATCTATATTAAATAAATATATATATGATAATGAAGAAAATATGTCTAAATATAAAGATATACTATATAAATATTTATTTTCTTACATTTCAAATATTAAAGATAAAACGATTATTGTAGATTGGGCATTAATATTAAAGGACAGGCTATTGGGTTATTTTGATAAAGTAATATACATTGATACAAGTGTGGAAGAAAGATTAAATAGATTAAGTAAAAGTGATTTACCAAAACAAGATATTTTGAAGAGATTTGGGTTACAAAAAATTGATAGCAAGGTACTAGAAAGTGAAAAAGTAATAGTTATAAATAATGATTATAATATTGAAGAATCAGTTATAAAAGTAGAAGAATTTATTAATAAGATCGAGTGTAAGTTTACCTTACCTAATAATGAGGGAAAAGCAATATGGGAGATAACTCATAAATGCAATTATGGATGTTCATATTGTATATTTTCTTGTAAGACGAATAGTGCTGTAAAAGAAGAATTAACTACAGAAGAGTGCTTTCATGTTATAGATGAATTAGTTAAAAATGGCTTTAAACATTTAAAAATAACGGGAGGAGAACCGTTTATTCGTAAAGACATATTAGACATTTTAAAATATGCGTCAAAAAATCTAATAACAGATATTTCAACTAATGCATCTTTAATAACTGTAGATATTGTGAAAGAATTAAATAAGATACCATTAAAAATGATTCATGTTAGTTTAGATGGAAATAAAGAAGCACATGAATCTGTTAGAGGAAAAAACACTTATGATAGAACAATTAGAGGATTGGAATGTTTAAAAAAATCAAAGAACAAAGTAAGAATTGGGTCAGTAATTCATATCAATAATGAAAAAACTTTAGAGGATTTAATTAATAGTTCGATTGATTATAATGCAGATGAAATAATATTCTCAATAATGGAACCAGTTGAAGGTCAAAGTAAAGCTTTCGTAAAAACAATATCTAATGATAAGTTAATATCTACTATTAAAGTCTTAAATAAAAAATATAATAAGAAAATAAATATTAACTATAATTTTGGAAGGCAACCTAATTATGTTAGTATATGTCCCGGAGGCGACAAGTTTATATATATAAATAATTTAGGGCAAGTAAGCCCTTGTCCATGGGTTTATGAAAACGATAAATCTTGTGTTTCAATTAGATCTTTAAGGAATAATAAATTTAAGGATATATTAAAGGATAGTAAATTATCAACGTTTGTATCAAAAAAGATAAAGGGAAGATGTTATGGGAAAATTCAGTAGCATATATCTATTTACAACCGAAAATATTGCTGGATATATGGAGGATTTAGATTTAACTGATAAGAAAATTATTACAGTTACTGGTTCATCAGACCATATAATTAATGCTATATTAAAAGGTTGTTTAGATATTACAACTTTTGATATAAATCCGTTAACAAAATATTATATGGATTTAAAATTATGCGCTATTAAAGAATTATCGTATGATGACTTTTTAGACTTTTTACTTTATGATACAGATAAGTCTTTTGATTATGAAATAGTAAAAAGAATAAAAATGGATCAAGAAAGCAAAGATTTTTGGTTAAAAGAATTATTAAAAAATAATAATAATGGTAAAAAAATGAGAAATTCAAATTTATTTAATATAAAACACTTTAATATTAAAAATAAAATTGAATGTAATTTATATCTAAATAAAGAAAATTATGATATAATAAAAAATAGATTAAGTCTACTTAAAATACGATTTATACGTTCAAATTTAAAAGACTTAAAAATTGATGAAAATTATGATTATATGTTTTTATCGAATATTTCTGATTATATTGAAGCTTTTTATAAAGATAGATGTTTAGACAATTATAAGAATTTAATTTTCGGGTTTTTACAAAAAGTAAGATATATCTATTTTGCTTATATTTATGATATAAATAGTAAAACAAAAAGAAGTATAATAGATGATCTCGAAAAGGTAACTAATTGTTTTGGAAAATTTAAAATTAGAAGAATTAAAAGTGCATTACTTAATTATGACAAAGATACTGAAGATGCAGTATTTATAAAGGAGGCAAATGAAGATGGAAAGTAATTATGGAAGAAGTGAAAGTAATTACGGGGGAAGTTGTGGCGGATATCCATCAGAGAGCAATTATATCGGTGAGAGTCGTGGTGACTATAGAAAAGCTAATCCAAATAATTCTGAAAGTGGAGAATCAAGGATTAGTTCTGAAAGTAGAGGGCTTTCTTATGCTGATTGGTTAAAAACGAAACCTTGTGTTGTTAGCGGTGGGTTAAGTAGTCAAGGTGAAATGCATGCAGAAAGTGGAGAATCAAGGATTAGTTCTGAAAGTAGAGGGCTTTCTTATGCTGATTGGTTAAAAACGAACCCTTGGATGGTTCGCGGTGGGTTAAGTAGTCAAGGTGAAATGCATGCAGCATATGAAAAATGGTTGCAAGAGCAAAGTGGCAGACCAAACCGAACATCAAGATATAATTCTTTAGATGATATTGATAGTTTAATTGAAAGGATAAGTAAAGATAATCCAGATGGCAATCAAATACAAAGCGCAGAAGTTATTTTGCTTCGAGCAGAACGAGATGAAAGATTGAAAAAATTAATACAACTGCTTGCAGAACAAGAAGAAATTGAAGAATTAAAAGGAGATATTGAAGAACTTGATCGTGCGAGAATTATACTTGAAGAGGGATTTCATAGATAATGAAAAACATATATGAAGATTTGCATTCTAACCAGAAAATTCTTATATACGAAATGCTTAAAAGAGGAATCAGCGTAGAAGTAATAGATGCGGAAAGAGAATTAATAAAGACTTCATATAATGGACACGACGAGTTAATATGCGATAGAGATTCTTCTATTATGCCTTATAATGTTTCAATACTTGCAGGAGATAAAGGTTTTACGAAGAGAAATTTAATGATTAACGGAATATCAGTTCCAATAGGTGAAACATTTCTAGCTAAAGATATTGATTATATAAAAAAAGCATTTAAAATTTTAAATTGTCCTGTTGTAATTAAACCAGTATTTGGTTCTCATGGATATGATGTATATATAAATTTAAAGACAGAGGACGATGTTGAAAATGCTATAAAAAGCATTATAGAACATAGAGGAGAACTAACGAAAATAATAGTTGAAGAATATTATGAAGCACAAGAATATAGAATATTTATAACAAAAAATGGTGATTATGCAGTTTTACTTCGTAATCCCGCTCATGTATTTGGAGATGGTGCTAAAACTATTAAAGAATTAATAGAAGAAGAAAACTATAATAGAATGAACCCTAGAACTAATGCACTATGTGAAATCTTAGTGGATAATGAGATGTACAAGTATTTAGAAACAAATGGAATAAGTATGAATTATATACCTTTTAATGGGGAAAAAGTGTATTTAAGACCTAATTCCAATGTTGCAATGGGTGGAGTATGTGAAGACTATACAGATAAAACACATTCAAGTGTAATAGACATAGGAATGAGAGTATTAAATTCATTTCCTGGACTTCCTTATGTAGGAATTGATTTTATGACTAATAACATAGATGAAAAGCAAGATGAAAATAGTTATAGAATAATAGAAATAAACACTGTTCCAGGCATACATATGCATTTTAGACCTGCAATTGGTAAATCACAAAATATTGCAAAATATATGGTAGATATGATTTATCCGGAAACTAAAGACTATGAAAAGGATAAAATAAATGAAAAACCTATTAAAGGAATCTAGTGCTTATTATGATAAAAATAATTACTATGAAATATTTAGTATTAGAGAAGATGCGGAAGGAAAAGTAAGAAATTATTTAGAAAATATTTCTAAAGATAAAATAGTTTTAGATGCAGGATGTGGGACGGGGAAATTTCTAAGTGTATTAGAAACTAAATCTAAAGAGTATATAGGTATAGACTTATCCGATAAGCAGTTAGAAAGAGCAATTAATAAATCAAAAAAGGGCACATCAAAGTTTATTTGTTCAAATTTATCTAGTATAAATTTAAAAGATAATTCAGTAGATTTAATAATATCATCATGGGTACTTGGAACAATTACAGATTTAGAAGAAAGAAATAAATGCTTAAATGAATTAAAAAGAGTACTAAAAGAAGATGGTATTATCATATTAATAGAAAATGATACTGACAGTGAATTTGAAGAAATAAGAAATAGAAATAAAGATAATAGAACAAAAGACTACAATAAATGGATATTACTCAATAGTTTTATTATAGATAAACAAATCGATACTTATTTCGAGTTTAAAACATTAGAAGAAGCTAAAATGTGTTTTGAAGTTATATATGGTGAAGAAATAGCTAATAAAATTAAAAATAAGAGAATAAAACACAAAATAACAATATTTAAGTATAATAAATAAGGTTTTTTAAAAACTATATAATATTCTATATAATGTTACTAAACGGGAGATAAGGTATGAAAGTATATTTCAGACTTCAGAATAAGAATATGAAGTGGGAATATTAGAGATACTTTAATAACATAACTAAAATAATAAAAAGCGGAGTCTTAATAGAAAGAGGTAAACTGCTTTTTTTAATGCTGATATTTATTTTTTAAAAAAGATTTATGCAAATATTGAAGATTTTTAACTTATATTAATGAATTTTGTCTCGAAAAAAGGATAATGACTTTTATTTTGATATATATGGTGTGAAAGGAGGGAATTTGAGAAAGAAAATTATAGTTGTGAATCAAAAGGATACAAAAGATTGTGGTCCTTGTTGTTTGCAATCAATTATTCGTTATCATGGGGGTTATGTATCAATTGAAAGAATTAGAGATGATGCTTTTACTACAACAAAGGGAACTTCAATATACCATCTTGTGGAAGCATCTAAAAAGTATGGTTTAGGAGCAATTGCAAAAAAATATCTAGATAAAAACATTTCCCATACCAAGTTACCTGTTATTGCATACATTAAAAATAATAATGGTTATACTCATTATGTTTGTGTATATGGCTATAATAGTAAGTACGTAACGATAATGGATCCTGCTAAAGGTATAAATAAAATGGAAATAGATTCATTTAATGATGTTTTTACCGGTATCGTCATTGAATTTAGTCCAACTGATCATGTTATTTATTTAAGTAAAGGTAGTAGTATTTATAGTCTTATAACAGCTATTATAAAAGATAACAAAAAAATATTTATAAGTGTTGTATTATGCAGTTTTCTTATAATAATTTTTACAATAATAAACAATATCTTTATAAAAGTGATATTTAAATATCTGTTTGTAAGTGATTTTAATTTAATAAAAATATTATTTTATATATTTTTAATTAATATTACTTTTAAAATATTTTATGAATATATTAGGAATTATTATATTAATCATTTAAATAAAAATATTGATATATATATCATTAGAGATTTTCTTTCTCATTTAATTAATCTTCCTTTCAAGACAATTAAAAGTCATAACTCAGGGGAAATTCTTTCTCGATTTAACGAAATAAAGAATATTAAAGATTTATTTGGAGAAATATTAATAAGTGTGTTTCTTGATTACTTTCTTGCATTTAGTATCTTTATAATTTTGTGTTTTATAAATTATAAAATGGCATTATTATTAGTTTTAATTGTAATTATTTATTTCATATATACTATTATTGAAAATAAGTATCTTTATGAAAGAACAAAGCATAATAATAATTTACAAATTAAATTAAATAATCGGATTATTGATAATATTAATATGTTGGAAAGCATTAAAAATTTAAATAATACTCAAGCAGTATTGAATGATATTGAACAATTATCATGCAATTATTTATATGATAATTATTTATTTGTTAATTTAGTAAATACCAATATGTTTTTAAAAAAGTTGTTTGTAGAAGTGGGCACTTATTTAATTAGTGTATTTGGTTTTATATTAATATATAAAAAACAATTGTCATTTGTTGACTTTATTACCTTTAATAATTTTTCTTTCTATATAACTTATCCAATTAAAACACTACCTTTAATATTAATTAAATATAACTTTATTAAAACTTCTTTTAATAAGATTATGGGTTTTATAGATCTTGAAGAAGAGAATATTGTTAAGGATGAAAAATTTGTTATAGGTAATATTCTTTATAAAAATGTTACTTTTTCTTATGACAACTATCATATTATGTTCAAAAATTTTAATTTAGAGATTTTAAATGGTTCGAAGATTATGATTAAAGGTAAAAGTGGGTGTGGGAAAAGTACTCTTTGTAAAATGCTTTGCGGAATTAATGTTCCTTGTAAGGGACTTATAAGTATAAATGGTAAAAATATTAGGGATTATAATATTTATACTTTAAGAAAACATATTACTTATGTTGGTCAAAATGATAAATTATATTCAGATTCAATAAAAAACAATATTTTATTTTATGAAAAAGCAAATGATTTGTTTGATATAGTTTGTAAAATATGTTTGATTGATGAAATTGTTAGCAAAAAGACTTTTAGATA
Source organism: Mollicutes bacterium (assembly GCA_012799635.1). Taxonomy (GTDB): domain Bacteria; phylum Bacillota_I; class Bacilli_A; order RF39; family UBA660; genus UBA6448. Next base: position 12,301 of record JAAZKW010000050.1, on the reverse strand, counting down.
TGAAGAAATAATTGATAATTATTCTCAAAATATATCGGGAGGTGAAAGGCAAAGAATTGTTTTGGCTAGGGCATTACTTAGAAATAGAAACATATTAATAATAGATGAAGCTTTAAGCGAAACAGATTATATTACAGAAAGAAGAATAATTGAAAACATTATTACCCATTTTAAAGATAAAACTTTAATATATGTAACACATAAAAATCAAGATAATTTATTTGAAAGAATAATTAATTTGGAGTCAAATAGTGAATTATAATTATATTAAAAATATTAAATATGCTAAATTATTTTTTATTATTATAACATTTATTGTTTTTTTTATAACGTTGGTATTGCTTTCTTTTGTAAAATGTTATGATACTTATGAGATGTATGCTAACTATGATGGAGTAAATTTAAACGTTAGTGTCCTAATAGAAAACTCTGACATTATAAAAAGGGCACAATTTTTTAAATATAACTCTAAAATTATGAAATATAGTATAATACAAGTATCAGAATTATTAGAAAAAGAAAATAATAACTATCAAATATATTCATTAAAAATAAAGGGAAATCCTTTTATTAAAAATGAAATTGTAAAGGTTGTCTTTTATTATAATAGAGAAAGAATTATTAAAAAAATTATCAGAATTATATTCTAGAAAGGAGGTAAAGTTGCCTTTAGACGATAAACAAACAATAAATTATTATGGCGGAGCTACAGGCGTTGGAGCCATTATTTTAATTAGTGGGATTATAACATTCCTTTTAGGTTTATGGCAAGGAATATCAACAACAAAGGCATCATATGAAAGATAATATGATACTTAAAAATGACGAAAGTATAAATTGTTATGGGGGTGAAACTGTAATAACAGCTGCTTTAATTACATCCATAATATCACTTTTAAAATTTACATATAGTTTAGGCAAGGAAATTGGTAAATTTTTAAAAGAAAATTATTTGAATAGCAATTAATTGGCTAAAATTCTTGTAAAAAAAATATCATAGTGTTATAATACTTATAGCTCAAGAAGGGAGGGATATAATGACAAAGGTTGTAGTACAAAATGGCGATGTAGATTTAGCCATTAAAAAATTTAAAAACAAAGTTGCTCGCAGTGGCGTCCCTTCTAAATTGAAGAAGAAAAAGTTTTACGAAAAGCCAGGAGTTAAAAGAAAAAACAAAAAAAAGGAAAACATTAAAAAAGCTAACCGTAGGAACCGTAATAATTAATATTATAGAGATAGAAAATTTTTAATTATCTATCTTTTTTTGTTTTGTAAAATGATATAAAAAATAGTATAATAGTATGTGAAATATTAATGGAGGAATCATGTTTAAAGGGATACTTAGAGAATCTTTCAAATACAGCTTGCCGTCGCTAATTATTATCCTTATTGCAATAATTGCTGTTAGAATAGCTTATTGCATTGAAAGAAAGAAAAAAATATATATATATCGCGAATATTGGAATTTGTTTGCTATATGTTATTTAATATTGTTTTATGATTTAGTAACTAGAGTAGATATAAACACTTATAGTGGCGTTAATTTAATTCCTTTTGCTGAGATATTTAGATATAGTTTTGAAAGTAAAATGTTTTATTATAATGTTATGGGAAATATTATAATGTTTATTCCTTTTGGTTTTATTGTTGCAACGTATTTAAAACCTAAAAAAATATGGCCTCATTTAACAATCGGTTTTATTGTTAGTTTAACTATCGAAAGTGTTCAGCGTAATATTGGAAGGTCTTTTGATATTGATGATATATTATTAAATACAATTGGCTGTGTTATTGGATATATATTATATTTACTTTTTATTCGTATCTATAAAAAACTTCCTTTAAAATTTAAAACAGTATGGTTCAATAATTTATTTTGTTTATTTGTTACTGTTATAATAGGAGTAATCATAATATTTATTTAGGTGATGATATGAATAATTTTGATATATATGATGACTATGGTTATAATGATTTTAAAATATTAAATAAAGTTTTTAATAAAACTTTAGAGTATGAAAAGGTTAATAATGCTTATTTTTCTGTTGTTTTAGTTAATGAAAATAAGATCAGAACTATTAATCGTGATTATCGTGATATTGATAAAGTTACAGATGTTATATCTTTTGCATTTGAAGATAATGACAAAAGATTGTATAATGGTATAAGAGTTCTGGGTGAAATATATATATGTATTCCTCAGATGATAAAACAAGCAAAAAAATATGGTCATTCGAAGACAAGAGAACTTGCATTTTTAGGAGTTCACGGCCTTTTGCATTTATTAGGTTATAATCATATGAATGCTGAAGAAGAAAAAATAATGTTTACAAAGCAGGAGGAAATATTAAATGGATTTAATGAAACAAAAAGGTAAAAAAGTAGGAATCTTTGCAGATGTTATAAATAAAATCAAGTATTCATTTCAAGGAATAATTTATTGTTATACTCATGAGACTAGCTTTATATTCGAAGCGATTGCTTTTGTTTTAGCAATTATAATGAACACAATATTACAAGTTAAACCTCATCAATGGGTATTTTCACTTGTTAGTCTTTTACTTATAACAGAAATAGAATTTTTGAATACTGCAATTGAGGCTGTAGTTGATCTTGTGACTGACAAATATCATCCTCTTGCTAAAATAGCTAAAGATTGTGGTAGTGCTGCGACTTTCATGGCTACTTTGGTTGCAGTGATTGTTCATTTTTATATATATGTTGTACCATATTTACCCTTTATTAAGTAGGTTAATATGAAAAGTGGGTTTGTTAGTTTAATAGGAAGGCCAAATGTTGGTAAGAGCACCCTTTTAAATAGTTTAATTACTCATAAAATAGCTATTACATCAGATAAAGCTGGAACAACTAGACATGCTATTCAAGGGATATATAATGAAAAGGATTTACAAATTGTTTTTATTGATACTCCTGGAATCGCTAAGCCAATTAATCGCTTGGGTAAAGTTTTAAATCGTACAGCTCTTGAACAAATACAGGATGTTGATTGTATTTTGTTTGTAGTTGATGGCAAAGAAGGGCTAGGCCCTGGAGATAAATATATAGCAGAAATATTAAAAAGAGTGGAAATACCCGTAGTTCTTGTTATTAATAAAATTGATACCATGACTAATGAAATGATTTTATATACGATAAATGAATATAAAGATATTTATCCTTTTGCAGATATTGTACTAGTGTCTGCTTATACAAACGATAATACTGAACGTTTATTGGAAGTAATAAAAAAATATTGTAATGATGAGGTTAGATATTTTGATGATGATATTGTTACATCAAGTTCAATTGGTTTTATGGTATCTGAAATAGTAAGAGAGAAACTTTTAAAAGACACTATTGAAGAAGTTCCTCATTCAATAGCATGTAATTGTGTTGGATATGAAGAGAAAAAAGATATTGTTAATATTTTAGTTGATATTATTGTTGATAGAGATTCTATTAAAAAAATAGTTATTGGAAAAAATGGTAATAGACTTAAAAAAGTCGGCATTGAAGCAAGAGAAGAAATAGAAAAACTTCTTAAGAAGAAAGTTTATTTAGAATTATATGTAAAAACAATAAAAAATTGGAAAGAAAAAGAAAAATATTTAATGGAATTTGGTTATGTAGAAAAATAAATTAAAGGTAGTATATGATAACTAAGGTAAAGGGTTTTGTATTAAATGAAACATCTTATGGAGAAACAAGTAAAATAATAAATGTTTATACTGAAGAAAAAGGCCTTATAGGAATAATGTGTAAGGGAGCTAAGTCAATGAAATCAAAACTTAGAGCTTTTACACAAGTTTTCACATATGGCTATTTTCATATTTATTATAAAAAAGATAAATTATCAAGTTTAATAAATGTTGATATTATTGATAATCTTTCTTTTATAAAAAAAGATCTTTTATTAATTAATTACATTACTTATATATCTAAACTTACATCACAAATTATTAGACAGACTGATAAAAATGTTTTTGATTTATTTATTAACTCTATCATAAAAATAAATGAAGGTTTAGATCCAATGACAATTACAAATATATTAGAACTTAAATATCTTCCTTTTTTAGGTGTTGGTCTTGATTTAAATAGTTGTGTTAAATGTAATAATCAAACTAAGATAGTTACAATTGATGGTTCAAGTGGTGGTTTTATATGTAAAAATTGTATAGAAAATCAATTAATAGTAGACCCTAAAGTTATTAAACTTATAAGACTATATTATTATGTAGATATAAAATCTATTAGTACTATCAATGTTAAAGAAGAATATAAAAAAACAATTAATAAGTTTCTTATGGATTATTATGATAATATGACAGGAATATATATTGATATAAAAAAGAAGATTACACTTTTGTAAATGTTATGTCTATCAGCCTTGATATATTTTTATTTAAAGCTTAATATTAACATAGGGTGGAGGTAATTGTTATGGCTGATTTAAGTTATATTTATGGTGTAATGGAAGCGGGTAAAACCAGTAAGTTATTACAGGATGTATTTAATTATCGTAAAAATGAGCATAATATAATTGTAATAAAACCGCTAGTTGATAAAAAAGGCGGTAATAAAATAATATCTCGAATTGGTGATTCAATAGATGTTGATATTTTAATTTCCCCAGAAGAATCGTTTACAGATAAAAAAAATTTATCAATGATTCAAAAGGCCAAAGCAATTTTTGTTGATGAAGCACAATTTTTATCCGCTAGCCAAATTAAAGAACTGTGGTTAATAGCTCATCTAAAAGATGTTCAGGTTTTTTGTTATGGTTTAAAAACTGATTTTAGAGGTATTCCTTTTGAAGGTAGCTGTGCTTTGTTTGGTTATGCTGATAGTAAAACAGAGCTCATAACAAGATGTCCTTGTGGTAATATAGCAAATATGAATGCCCGTGTAGTAAATGAAGAATTTACTCGTGAGGGAGATGTTGTTGCAATTGATGGAATTGATAATATAAAGTATATCCCTCTTTGTAGTGATTGCTATATTAGCAAACTAAAGTTAAAAGAAGATTTTAATAGAAAATTAACAAAGTAGCAAAAAAACTTGTAAAAATAGTTGATATTATATATAATGTTAATTGTGTAAGCAGGGATGACTCGGGCAATGGCTGTATATTAAGAAACACTCACAAACTATTATAAAATAAGGAAAATAACAAAAAGTGGAATGTAGGCAAGAAAAGAGATCCCTTTTGTGAATAAATAGGGAGATACTGCGGATACAAATTCATCCCTATGTATTTACAGGGGTTTTTTATTTTATAAGGAGGAAATTATGGAAAATTTAACAATGGAAAAAGTTGTAAATTATGCTAAGAATTATGGTTTTATATTTCAAGGAAGCGAGATATATGGTGGTCTTTCTAATTCTTGGGATTATGGTCCTTTAGGAACAATGTTAAAAGAAAATATTAGAAATTTTTGGAAACAAAAATTTATAACAGAAAACAAATTAAATTATGGCCTTGATGCGGCTATTATTATGAATCCAAATGTGTGGATTGCATCAGGACATGTCGCATCTTTTGCTGATCCTTTAATTGATTGTAAAAAATGCAAAGCTAGACATCGTGCTGACCATTTGATTTCAGAATTTACTAAGGGAAAAGAAACTGCTGATGGATGGTCAAATGAAAAAATTGAAAAATACATTACCGATAATAAAGTTGTTTGTCCTACATGTAAAAAAAGCGACTTTACTCCAGTAAGAAAGTTCAATTTATTATTTGAAACTAAAATAGGTGTAGTTGATGAAAGTAAAAGCACCGTTTATCTACGTGGAGAAACTGCTCAAGGCATTTTTGTTAACTTTAAAAATGTAGAAAGAGCAATGCGAGCTAAAATTCCTTTTGGTATATGTCAAACAGGTAAGGCATTTAGAAATGAGGTAACTCCAGGTAATTTTATTTTTAGAACTAGAGAATTTGAACAAATGGAATTGGAGTTTTTTTGCAAACCGGGAACTGATTTAGAGTGGTTTAAATATTGGAAAGATTATTGTATTAATTTTTTATATTTAATAGGTCTTGATAAAGAAAAACTTCGTTTTAGAGATCATACTAAAGAGGAATTATCTTTTTATAGCAAAGCTACTACTGATATTGAATATTTATATCCAATGGGATGGGGTGAATTATGGGGAATTGCAGATCGTACTGATTATGATTTAACTGTTCATGAAAAACATTCTAGAAAAGATTTACATTATTTAGATCCTGAAACTCATGAAAAATATTTACCTTATGTAGTAGAACCTTCAATAGGTCTTGATAGATTATTTCTTGCTGTTATTTGTAATGCTTATAATGAAGAGACTTTAGATAATGGTGATACTAGAGAACTTCTTAAAATTAATTATAATTTAGCGCCATATAAGATAAATGTGTTACCATTAATAAAAAAACTTCATAATGAAAAAGCTGAAGAATTGTTTAATATGTTAAGTAAAAAGTTTCCTATTAGTTATGATGAAAGCGGTTCAATAGGAAAACGTTATCGAAGAGCTGATGCTATTGGAACCCCATTTTGTATTACAGTTGATGATGAAACATTAAATAATAATACAGTTACTATTAGAAATAGAGATACAACGAAACAAGATATAGTTAATATAGATGATATTATATCTTATATTGAGGAACAAATTTGTGTCTAAGCATTATAAAATATATATAATTTTAATGTTTACAGGCACGATTGCAAGCAGAGCTGTTAGGGGTTTTACAAAATATAAATATGCTCATGCTGCTCTTTCTCTTGATGCAAAACTAAAAAAGATGTATAGTTTTGGAAGAAAAGGAAAATATAATATGTTTAATGCTGGATTTGTAAATTATGGTTTTGATAGTGCTTTTTTCCAAAGATTTAATAAAACTTCTTGTGCTGTATACGAACTTTTAGTAACAAAAGAAGAATATAATAGTTTAAAACGAGAGCTAAATTGTTTTGAAAAGAATGTTAATAAATATCGTTATGATATTTTAGGATTAATGCTTAGATATTTTTATAAAAATTTAATGGTAAGAGAATATTATTATGTTTGTACTCAGTTTGTAGCAAGCGTTTTAGAAAAATCGGGTATTCATAAATTTAAAAAACCTTTTACAAGTGTTACCGCAATTGATTTTACTAAGATTCCAAACATTATCAAAATATATGAAGGGAAATTGAAAGATTTTTAAATATATATAAATGAAATTATGAGGTAGAAAATGAGTTTAAAAGTATATAATGTATTAAGTCGAAAAAAAGAAGAATTCATCCCTTTAGAAGAAGGGAAAGTAAAAATGTATGCTTGTGGTATTACCGCATCAGGAGATGCTCATATTGGCCATGCTTATCAAGCAATTATTTTTGATGTGATAAAAAAATATTTAGAATATATTGGTTATGATGTAACGTATGTTAGAAATTATACTGATGTTGATGACAAAATAATTATAAAGGCTCGTGAATTAGGTGTTAATCCTATGGATTATGCTAATAAAACGATCAAAAAGACTGATGAAGAATTATCACGTCTTTTTGTTGATAAGCCTACGATTGAATCAAAAGCTACCGAATGTATTTCGGATATGATTTTTTTTATAGAGAAGTTGATTGAAAAAGGTCATGCTTATAGCACGGAAAATGGAGATGTTTTCTTTAAGGTATCATCTTTTTCAGATTATGGTAAATTATCAAATAGAATAGTTGACGATAGTCTATCTGGTGTTAGGATAAATATTGAGCCTGGAAAATTAGATGATAAAGATTTTGCTTTATGGAAAAATGCTAAAGATGATGAAATATATTGGGAATCACCATGGGGTCCAGGACGACCTGGTTGGCATATTGAGTGTTCTGCGATGGGAATGAAGTACTTAGGAGAAACAATTGATATTCATGGTGGAGGAAGAGACCTTATTTTTCCCCATCATGAAAATGAGATTGCTCAAAGTGAATCCTTAACTGGAAAGATGTTTTCAAAATATTGGTTACATAATGGTTTAATTAAAGTTAATGGTCAGAAAATGAGCAAATCATTAAATAATGGTATTTTGATTGAAGAGGTGTTAGACCTTTATAATCCAGAGGTTATAAGAATTACCCTTTTAGAAAATAATTATCGTTCTGATATGAACATAGTTGATGGTATCTTTGAAATATATGAGTCAAAAATTTATAATATATATAAGTTATTTTATTTAATTGATGATTTAGGAAAAAATTTAAAATCTAATAAAAATTCTGAGGATTTTAAAATTATTGATAGTAATTTTAGGAAAGCTATGAATAATGATTTTAATACTTCGGTTGCAATTTCTGATATCTTTGAATATGTGAATACAATTAATAAACTAATAAAAGAAAATAATATTCAAAGAATGGTAGATATAAAATATGCATTAGTTAATATATATAAAGTATTGGGTTTACTTGGACAGGAACCAAATAAAGTAATCGAAGAGATAAAAAATAAATATTTAAAGATTAATAATATCTCTGAAGAAAAGATAAATAATATGATTATAAAAAGACAAAGATATAAAGAAGAAAAAAATTGGAATGAAGCTGATAAAATAAGAGATGAGTTATATTCAAAAAGGATTATTATAAAAGATGGTAGTAAAAAAACAGAGTGGGATATTGATATTCCATTTAAACAAAAAAATGGTAATTTTTAAAAGTGCTTTTTTGCAAATTTTATTATTACTTGATACAATATATTAGTATTAAAAGGAAATTATATGAAGAAAAAAATTACAATTGGAATTTTTAATGACTCGTTTTACCCAATGGCAGATGGGGTAATACTTGTAATTGATAATTATGCCAGAAGACTTTCAAAATATGCTAATGTTATAGTTTTTGTTCCCAAATATTTTAGAAAGAAGTATGATGATAGTAAATTTCCTTATAAGGTGGTAAGATGCCATTCTCTTAAAATGCCCCTTTTAGATTATTCTTTACCAATACCTAAATTAGATGTGAAATTTCGAAAAATTTTAAATAAGCACAAACTTGATATTGTACATATTCATTCACCTTTTACTTTGGGCGTTGCTGGATATGAATATGCAGAAGAACATAATATACCTTGTGTAGCAACAATGCATAGTCAATTTAAACAGGACTTTGAAAAGGCTGTTAAAGTAAAAAAAATAGCTACAAAACTAACCGATAAATTGATAAGGTTCTTTAATAAATGTGATGAGTGCTGGGCTGTTAATAGTGAGGTTGCTAGAATATATTATGAGGAATATGGTTATAAAACAATGCCTAGAGTTATGAATAATGCAACAGAGATGGTTACTTTAAAAGATCTTAAAAAAGCTTGTGATAAAATTAATAAATTACATAATATTACTGCTAAAACAAAAGTGTTTTTGTTTGTTGGTAGGATAAACACTTTGAAAAACATTTTATTTATTGCTGATAGTCTTAAATATATCAAAGATCAAAAGCCTAGTTGGGCATTTAAAATGATTTATGTTGGTGCTGGAAGAGATGAAGAAAAACTAAAAGATAAAATCTCTGACCTTAGCTTAGAAAATGATGTAATTTTAACAGGGAAAATTATGGATAGGGAGCTTTTAGCTTCATATTTTGCACGAGCTGATTTATTTTTGTTTCCATCAGTATATGATGCTTCATCAATAGTCCAAATTGAGGCAGCGTCACAAAAAACGCCATGTGTATTTCTAAAAGGAACAGCAACTGCTGCTACAGTCACAGATGATGTGAATGGTTTTTTATCTGATTATACAGTAGAAGACTATGGTAATAAGATTATAAGTGTTATAAATAATGAAAAACATCTTAAAAAGGTATCTAATAATGCCCATAAACAATTATATAAAAAATGGGATGATGTAGTAGATGGGGCATATGAAATTTATTTGGATTTAATTAATAAAAAATAATTCTTTAATTTCTTTAATAAAGGGTGATGGATTATTGAAAGGGGTTAATAAATATACTTTTTCTTTGCATCTAGTTAGTGCTACAAAAAATACCCTTCTTTCTTCGGCAAAAGGATAGTTATCCTCATTTTTGATGACATAATTTAGTATGGGATGGGAAACTATTTTATTTGGAATCCCCATTAGTTCATTAGAACAATTTAATATAATAACATTTTCAGCTTCAAGTCCTTTAGCAGAATGAATGGTAAGATGTTTATATTTACGATTATCATAGATTAAATAATCATTTTTAATTAGGATATCTTTATCAACATAGATAAATAAATCTTTTTTATTGCGATATAAAATTAATATTTCACCATTTATACTATTAAGTAATTTTTTAAGCTTTTTTACAGGATTAAAATAAGATATTATTTCAATTGGACTTTCTCTTCGTTTAAGAGATATCATCTCTTTTTTTAATTGAAAAGAATTTTTATTGATGAAATTAGTAGCGATATTAATTAATTCTTGACTATTGCGATAGGTATATTTTAAATAATGAATTTTACTTTCGGGGAAATGTTTTTTAAAGTTTAAAAAGATCTCTGGAGAACAACCAGAAAAATGATAAATAGATTGAAAGTCATCACCTACAGCAATAATCTTTGCTGAATTTAATTCATAGATTTTTTTAATTAAATTAAGTCTTATAAAAGAGGTATCTTGAAACTCATCGACAATGATATATTTAAATTTTTTATAATTTTTGGTAGTTATTAAAATATCTGTCGCTTTTATAATCAAGTCATCATAATCAAAAGTGTTAGTACTTTGTTTTTCTTTTTCATAATTATCAAAAATAACAAGTATAATTTTTATTAAGTATTTGTCTTTATAATTAGTAACAATATTTATTAAATTGTTTTTATTGTAATTATTAGTTTTAAATAAAGTTATAAAAGTTTTAATAAGATTCTTAATATAAATAAATTCATGAGAATTAACGGAAAATCTTCTAATATTTAAGTACCTTAATAATCTTTTTTTCTCTTTGTATGAAAGAGAGTAAAAAAATTCATCAATTATATAATCAAGTAAGTTATTATTAGTGACATTAAAGGTTATATTATTAAATTTTAAAATATCTATAGCAAGTTTATGAAATGTTGTAACAAAAACATCGACATTGATTTTATTTTTTAAATCAATAACTGAGGTGTTAGTAAATGATAAAAGTAAAATTTCATTTTTATTGATACCAGAAGAAAGCAAATAATTTATTTTGCCTATAATAGTTGTGGTTTTTCCTGCACCAGGCCCTGCGATAACAAGAAGGGAGCCTGATGATTTAATAACAAGATTTTGGTAATAATCATGCAAGTTCATGAAAGCCTTTCTTTCATATCATAAATATATTTTAACAAACAAAGACTTTTTTGTAAAAGTTTGATACAATAGTTAAGAGGATGATAATATGGGAAAGATGAAGAAAGTAATAGGGGTAGCTTTTATTGAAGATGGAAAACTTTTAATTGTTCAGTCTGTAAGAAGTAGTAAGAATAATATATGGACCTTAATTGGAGGTGGTGTTGCAGCTGGAGAAAGTGAAGTAGAAGCTGCAATTAGAGAAGTTGGAGAAGAGATACATAATGGGTTTGAAATAAAGGAAGAAGATCTTATTCCCGTGATGTGTTTTAAAGAAGCGGCAGCATCTGATCCAGAAACGACAATTATTATGACGATATTTATTTGTACTAAAAAAATAGATACTTATTTTTCTCCCGATCATGAAATTCTAAAATATCATTGGTATAAACTTGGTGAAAAAGAATATCAATTATCCTCAGCAATTAGAGATCATTTTGTTCCTTTTGCAATTGATGAAGGTATTTTATATTAAATAATTTTCTTATAAAAACGAAATTTTTATTGAACTTTAATATTTTATATAGTATAATCTAAATTGTCTAAGAAAAGACGTTGCGGGCGATTAGCTCAGTTGGCTAGAGCACCTGCCTTACAAGCAGGGGGTCGTAGGTTCGAGTCCTACATCGCCCACCATTTTTTTGCCGACATAGCGTAACTGGCAGCGCAACTGACTTGTAATCAGTAGGTTGGGGGTTCAACTCCCTCTGTCGGCACCATTAAAAGTTAATTATAGCCCATGTGGTATTTAGGGGATGTTTGCTTAGCACTTAACTAAGTGAACATCTCTTTTGTTTTAGTTAGTAAATATTAAGGACTCTTTTTATATCAAGTTATAATGTCAAATTTTTTTGAAAATGTCAGTTAGAAATTTTTAGAGAATGTCAGTAGGCATTCTTTTAAAATATCTTATTAGGGTTCCATTTAGCCCAAGGAGAGTTAACAGTTTTATTAGTTTTAGATAA
>JAAZKW010000049.1 GCA_012799635.1 Mollicutes bacterium | reverse complement strand
TTATATTCATGTGATTAATTCATCTCCTTTATTTTTGTATTTTCAATTCAATTATAGGACAAAAGATGAAATTAATCACTTTTTTATTGACTTTATGTTTTCACCCGTACTTTGGAAACACTATCAACTATCTGTATTTTTTGACAAAGTAAAACAGTTTTGCTATTATATATTTGTAAATCAATGATGAAGGACATAATATTTATATTATTTTTTAAAAGAGAGTTAGTGTTGGGTGTAAACTAATATTAAATTATAAATATTCCTACCTTTTGAGAGAAATGAAAACATTTCCGGATAATATCCGTTATGATAATTAAGAATTTAAGGATGGTACCGTAAGAATTTACTCCTTGTGGTATCATTTTTTTATAGGAGGAAGTATGGAAAATAAAGCAATTACTAAAAGAGATGTTGATTTTGCCAAATGGTATACAAATGTAGTTATGGCAGCACGTTTATGTGATTATTCTAGTGTTAAAGGCTGTATGGTTATCGAACCCAATGGTTATGCAATATGGGAAAAAATGCAAAGTATTTTAGATGCTAAATTTAAAGAATTAGGTCATCAAAATGTTCAAATGCCGCTTTTAATACCAGAAAACTTACTTCAAAAGGAAAGTGATCTAGTAGAAGGTTTTGCTCCAGAAGTTGCTTGGGTAACTGAAGGTGGTTCTAAAAAACTTGAAGAAAGACTTGCAATAAGACCAACTAGTGAAACACTATTCTCTGATTATTATTCGAAGAAAGTTAATAGTTATAAAGACTTACCGATGCTTTATAATCAATGGTGTAATGTTTTTAGATGGGAAAAAACAACTAGACCATTTTTAAGAAGCAGGGAATTTTTATGGCAAGAAGGACATACGATTCATGCAACTAAGGAAGAAGCAGAAAAAGAAACTAAACAAATGATAGATGTATATAGATGGTTTCATCATGAAATTCTAGCTATACCAAGTATCACAGGTATTAAAACTGAAAAAGAAAAATTTGCCGGAGCAGAATACTCACTATCAAATGAAGCACTTATGTATGATGGGATAGCATTACAATCAGGAACATCTCATTATTTCGGTCAAAAGTTTTCTAAAGCCTATAATATTAAGTTTACTAACAATCAAAACAAAGAAGAATATGTTTATCAAACCTCGTGGGGTACTACAACAAGAATGATAGGTGGTTTAATCATGGTTCATAGTGATGATTATGGACTTGTACTTCCTCCAAGGATTGCCCCTAAACAAGTTGTAATTATACCTATTGGAAAAGAAGGCCTAGCGGATAAACTTTCTGAAGAAATAAATGAAAAACTTAATAAAGGTGGTATTGCTTCTTATGTAGATAAAACAGATAGATCTCCAGGATATAAATTTGCTGAAGCTGAAGTAAATGGAATTCCTCTTCGTATTGAAGTTGGAGAAAGAGATTTAAAAGAAAACAAAATTACTTTTGCAAGACGTGATACAAGGGAAAGAATAGTTGAGTCGGCAGATATAAATATCACAAGTTATGTTGAAAAATTACTTGATACAATACAAGATGATATGTATAATCGTGCTAAACAAAGAGTCGAAAGTCAAACATTTACAGCCAAAAATTTAGATGAAATGAAAAAAATACTTGCCAAACAACCTGGGTTTATTCATGCGGATTTTTGTGGTAATCCAGAGTGTGAAGACAAAGTTAAAGAGATTAATGGATGTAAATCGAGAGTTATTCTTCCAGATGAAAAACTTATCACAGGAAAATGTGTTGCTTGTGGTAAAGAAGCTAAGTATCATGTTGTTTGGGATATACAATATTAATATTGAAATAAGATATCATTTATGATACAATCAGAGTACTTTAAAAATGCCTTAAATAGGCATTTATAGGGGATTAGTTTAATGGTAAAATAGGGGTCTCCAAAACCTTAGATAAGTGTTCGATTCACTTATCCCCTGCCAGAGGATATATTCGTCGAACCAGACGTTTAAAAAAGAACAATAACTAAGTTGTTCTTTTATTTATTTAATAACCAATCTATTATGTTTTTATGAATAATGCCATCTTTGGACATATCAAAGTCGTCGGTTGATATTACGTATTTAGGATAATTATCTTCTATATCTTTGAAATACTTAATACTCTTCCTAATCCTAAATCTGTTAAATAATATTTAAATTTTCCGCTTAGTATTCTTTTGCCCCTAACATCATACCTATCGACTTTAGTAATTAACATAGATTTTGTCATATAATCAAGATAATTATAAATAAATATTTGGCATTTTGTTCTGTAGAGAGAACAAAAATGCGCATTCTATGACTTTTGTTCCCCTCAAAGAACAAGCATTAAGTTGTTCTATTAACTATGTATAATAGTTATGGAGGCGGGGTTGTGGTAAAATGACTTCAAATAAAAAAAGATGATAATACTGAGTTAATTACAGGTTTATATTATAATGAAAAGGGAATCTTATCAAAAATATTTGATGAACTGCGTGAAGGGGGAATAATAAAAGGTTAAACTTTGATAATAATCATAAAAGCATAAATGGTAGCCTGAAGTTTAAAACAGTGAAAGTATTAATAATCATTATAGTAAATGGGAAAACTATGATAATATTAATTTATCTAATTTAGGACAATATGCTAAAAATAGTGGAGGATTATATAAATATAGGGATCTCGTTAGTGATTTGATTAGTCATTTAAATATTGGTGGTTCAATTCTAATTACTTATTTATTTGGCACAACCAAAAAACGGTTTATCTCCATTAAGTGATCCAAGTTTCATTTCACCAATCTACGACTTACCTTCTACTATCGAGATCTTTAAAGATTTTAATAGTGAGGTTTATGAAATCCCTAGCATTAAAGAATTTGTTTTAGGTGATAAAAGTTCGCCGAATAAAGTCATGATTTTTAGAAAAAAATAACAAAATATTTTAGGTTATCTTGTTTGTAAGTAACAGTTTTATTTCAGATTATTATTTTGCATTTATCCTTCTTAACTCATTTTTTTAATATTAACAACTTTCGTTGCAATATTATTAGCAAAACTATCATCATGTTCTACAAAAATCATTGTAGGTCTATTTTTTAAAATTAAATCTTCTATTTGTATTCTAGATAATACATCAATATAATTTAATGGTTCATCCCAAATATATAGATTCGCTTTTTCAGTTAGACTTCTCGCTATTAAAACTTTTTTCTTTTGTCCTTCGCTGAAATCTTCAATATTTTTTTCGAATTGTTCTCTTGAGAAATCTAATTTTCTAAGTATTGCTTTAAATATGCTTTCATCAATCATGTGTTTTTTAGCATAATATGTTAAATTCCCCTTAAGCTCTGATGTATCTTGTGAAACATATGAAATTAATAAATTATTACTTTTATATAAATCGCCACTATAATCAAGTTCTTCTCCAAGTATCAATTTTATTATACTAGATTTACCACAACCGTTTGACCCTTTTAACTGAAGTCTATCTCCTTTTTC
The DNA here is from genome assembly GCA_012799635.1 of Mollicutes bacterium. Lineage (GTDB taxonomy): Bacteria > Bacillota_I > Bacilli_A > RF39 > UBA660 > UBA6448. The sequence goes on along the minus strand of JAAZKW010000049.1, from coordinate 3,202 downwards.
TAATACAAAACTAAGCTCATCAAAAATCTCGTTACCATCATATGATATTGATAAATCTTTAGCCCATATAACTACACCGGGTCTAAAATCAACAATATTTAACTTTAAATTATCGACTTTTTCAATATTTTTAAGTAATAAAGACTTTTCTTCAGCAGCTTTTGCTTTCCTATTTTGAGCATTAAGTGATCGTTGCATCATTTTAGCTGCTTTTTTTCCAACAAATCCTGTATCAACTCTATTGTCACTTTGAGTAGAATCTCTAAATTTTTTTGCTTCCGTTTTTGAAGCAAATATTGCAGCCTTTCTAGCAGATACTTCTAATCTTGAAATCTCTTTTTTCAATTTTTCATTTTCACTTAATTCAAAAGCATCTTGTCTTTTTTTATTTAATAGCCATGAAGAAAAATTGCCTTTTTGAATTTCAATATTTGCTCTATTAATAGATAAAACGTGATCAATACAGCTATCTAAAAAATTTCTATCATGAGAAACTAATATAAATCCTTGTTTATTATTTAAATAATTAGCAACTATTTTTCTTGAATCACTATCAAGATGATTAGTCGGTTCATCAATAAGTAAAAAATTATTATCTTTTGTAAAAAGTATAGCTAATAGTATCTTTGTTTGCTCTCCTTTGCTTAAAGTGTTGAAGGGTTTATTTAAAACCTCATCAGGATTCATTCCTAACAAAGACACTTCTTTATCAATTTTCCAGAGTTCATAATTTTCTTTTATATTTGGATTAATTTCACATGTTATTTCATATGGTGTTTTTTCTAAATTAGAAACTTCAAAAGGAAAATAGTCAAATTTAACCGAAGAATTTATACTTCCCCTATATTCATATTTTTTCATCAATAAATTTAAAAAAGTTGTTTTTCCTTTTCCGTTTCCACCAATAAACCCAAGATTCCAGTTTGTATCTATCGTCAAAGAAACATCATTAAATATGAGATCAAAACAATCTGGATATGAAAAACTTAAATTTTTAACCTCAATTACTGCCATAAAACCACCTATCATTATTTAATTTGTATATAAAATAACATAAACGAAACCTTTTTTCAATGTTTTTATGTTATATGTTGATGAAATCTACCTAAGAAGGAAATATAGTATCTTAAGAAGCACATAGTCTCCCTTTATATTTCGCTATATAAATCACTATTTTCAGTTAAATCTGTATGTGTTCCAACGTCAACAACCTCTCCTTCGTCAAGAAGAGTGATTTCATCAACTTGTCTTAATATTCGTTTGTTTCTTGTAATAATGAATATTGTATGATTTTTCTTCCTTTTTTGAAGAGCTTTCATAACTTTCTTTAAACAATCATTATCAAGAGTTTCAATAACTTCATCAAACATATATATTTTTGTGTCTTTTAAAATAACTCTAATTATTCCTAATAAGTTTTTTTCCGGTGTTGAAAAAATATTTGACTCATTAGAAATAATTGTATCATATCCTTTTTCTAATCCCATTATTCTATCATGAAACCCTATTTCTTTACAGACTGCTACTATATCGTCAAAATCATTTCCTGCTAGTACTAAATTGTTTTTAATACTATCTTCAAAAAAGAAAGGATTTTGTTTAACAACTGATACGAGATTATAATATGTATAGTCATTTATTAAATCTATATTAATGCCATCAATTGTTATAACGCCCTCAATAGGACTATTCATTTTCATTAACAAATCAAAAACACCGGTTTTACCACTACCAGTTTTACCTGTTATTCCATATATATTGTTCGTTTTATATTTAACCGAAAAATTAGATAATATTGGATCATGCCTGTATCCATATAATATATTTTTAAATTCTATATTGCCCTTAAGATTTTTATGATTTTCATCATCATTTTTTTCTTCTTCATGAGCATATTCAAATAATTTATTAAATCTTTCTAAAGAAACACCTAAATTTTTATATTCTAAATTTAATGTTGATACTAAAGAGAAATTATCAATAATTTTTTGATAATAATCGTAAATAATTAATATAACTCCTAACTTCATATTCCCTTTACTTATTTGGTATACTCCATATATAAACACAAATAATCTTAATAATTGAAAGACATAAACTGCAATTATATTTATAGTATTATAAAGGACATTATATTTAGCATTACTTGCAGTATATTTATCAGCAGACTTATTTATATCTTTATTTAATCTTTTACCAATATTAAATCCTTTAATATCACTTATACCAACAAAATAATTATTAATGGAACCGGTTTTTTTATCAAAATCTTCTTTTCTTGTAGTATTAAATATTTGAATTTTGTTACCAAATATAGTAATGAATAAAAAGACAATTATTGAAGTAATAATAGTTATTGAGAATATTAATAAATCTGTTTTAAAAAAATAATAATAAATAAAAATAAATTCAGCAAGTTGTACAATTCTATATATACTGTTTGCAAAAAATGAAGAAATAGTATCAATATCAGTATTCATTATATTTATATATTGACTTATATTAAATCTAGATAAACTAAAGTTAGAATTATTGTATGTACTTTTAATTCCAATTTCGGTACAACCTTTATAAATACTATTATAGACATTATAAAAGGTATTATGTCGTATATATTCTATAATTTTATATAAACTAACACTTCCTAAATATGCAATTAAAATTATAATAGCATTTTTGAAGTTAGAATTAGAGATATTGTTAACTGCATTACTATAAAACATAGGATTTATAAGTAAGATTACTCTTAATATAATACACATAATAGCTTCAATAATGATTATTTTTTTATTTTTTTTAAGAATTTCAATTAATTGTTTTTTCATAATACCTCTGTTATTTTCTTAAAAAATATACCATATTTTAATTATAATTGCAAAGAATATTACTTAAAAAGATATAAATCAATATTATTTACAAAAAGTAGTAATAAATGGTATAATCATTTGGGTAAGGAAGTGAGAATAATGAAAGTATTAAAGAAGAATTTACCAAAGGGTGTAAAAAAGAAATTTGCAAAATACAAAGGAGTAAAAGTAAAATTAGTTCCTATAAAAAAGAAAAGTAAAAAAGTAACGAATGGTGCTTTACCATAGGGATTTATAATTCTAAAAAAATGGCATGGTCGGTTTATATATCGGCTATGCCGTTTTGCTTTCTGTATTAGGAAGTTCTATAGCACCGATGCAGTTATAGTATATCC
>JAAZKW010000048.1 GCA_012799635.1 Mollicutes bacterium | reverse complement strand
TTATCTAAAACTAATAAAACTGTTAACTCTCCTTGGGCTAAATGGAACCCTAATAAGATATTTTAAAAGAATGCCTACTGACATTCTCTAAAAATTTCTAACTGACATTTTCAAAAAAATTTGACATATCTAAATTGCGAATATATTTTTCTACCTCTTCTTTATCTGAAAAATGTTTCTTTTCTCTACCAATTATTTGATAATCTTCATGGCCTTTTCCAAGTATTAATAAAATATCATTATCATTAAGTAAATCTAAGCCTCTTTTAATAGCAACGCGACGATCTACTAAAACCTCATAATTATCTTTTATAACCCCTTTTAAAATGTCTTCAAGAATAAGATTAGGATTCTCTGTTCTAGGATTATCAGATGTAAATATTACATAATCAGATTCATCAGTTGCAATTTTTCCCATAATCGGTCTTTTATATGGATCTCTATCTCCTCCACAACCGATAATAGTCATTATTTTCCCTTCTTTATGTTTATTAAAAGCTCTAATTATTTTCTCAACAGCATCTGGAGTGTGAGCATAATCTACTACAGCAAGAGCATTTTTAACTTTAATTTGTTCACATCTTCCTTTAGGTGGATAAATATCTTTAGTAATAGAAATTATCTCCTCTATAGAAGATCCTAAATTATTAATTATTAATAAAGCAAGTAAATAGTTATAAACATTAAAATCACTTTTTAAATTGGTTTTAACTTCATAATCTTTATTGTTATAAGTAAAATTAATTACTGTCTTTGTATACATATCTTTGTAACTATTTATTTTAAGATTACCACTTTTACCATAAGAAATAGTCTTTGGATAAGTCTTAATAAATTTTTGACTTGCTTTATCATCACTATTAACAATCATTACTCCGTCAAGTTGTTTTAATAAAAGTAATTTAGAATTTAAATATTCTTCCATTGTTTGATGATAATCAAGATGATCTTCGGAAAAATTAGTAAAAGCTCCTATTTTAAATTTTATTCCTGCAACTCTTTTTTGATGAAGAGCATGAGAACTTACTTCCATAACAACATTTTTACATCCTTTGTCAAAGGCAGTTAATAAAAGCTCATATAAATCTAAGATATTTGGTGTAGTATTAGGAAGAGTTATTTCTTTTTCTTCTGGGATATAAAAACCAATTGTTCCAATATAAGCTGTTTTAGCTTTTAATTTATTTAACATTTGATATGTTAAAAAACATGTCGTGGTTTTACCATTGGTACCTGTTATACCAATGATGTTAAGTTTGTTTATTTTTTCAGAATAATTAGTTATCATATACTGATTTAACCACTTTTGGGTATCATTAACTACTTCTAAAGTAATATCAATATTTAAATCTTTTTCACTTATTATTTTAGAAGCTCCATTTTTAATAGCATCTTCAATATAATCATGTCCATCAACGTTACTTCCTTTAATACAGACAAAAATATCTCCTTTAGTTATTTTTCTTGAATCTATTTTTACATTAATCATAGTTAGTCACCTCTAAGAATATTTTATAATAAAACAAAAATAATACAAGTTTTTGTAATAAAAACCTTGCCTTTCATTAAAAATTGTATTATTATTTAAAAAGGATGAAAACAAAAAATAATTTAATAATTTCAAGAATATTAAATATAAGATTAAAAGAGTCTTAATTTTTAGGGACTCTTTTTTTTTGTTTTCTCTTTATTGGAGGAGATATGAAAACAATTGAACTTAATCATCCCTTAATTACTCATAAACTTGCAATATTAAGAGATGAAAAAACAGGAACTAAAAAATTTAGAGAACTTACTAGTGAACTTGCAATGCTGCTTTGTTATGAAGCAATGAAAGATGCTAAACTTGAAAAAGTAACTGTTCAAACCCCGCTTCAAAAAATGAATACTTATATGTTAGATGAACACAAATATGCTTTTGTTCCAATATTAAGAGCAGGAACAGGAATGCTTGATGGAGTTATAAGTGTAATACCTAATGCAAAAATTGGTCACATTGGTATGTATCGTGATGAAAAAACATTTAAACCCGTAAATTACTTTTTCAAAGTACCAAAAGATATTGAAAAAAGAGAAGTAATTATTGTTGATCCTATGCTTGCAACTGGTGGTTCTGCTCTTGATGCAATCTCTTTATTAAAAGAAAAAGGTGTTAAAAAAATAAAGTTTTTATGTATTATTGCTGCTCCCGAAGGAATAAAACTTGTTGAAGAAAATCATCCTGATGTACAGATATATACCGCATGTATTGATAAAAGACTAAATAAGAATAATTATATTGTTCCTGGACTAGGTGATGCCGGAGATAGGATTTTTGGTACTAAATAAGATATCTTAATCAAAATATTTCTTATACCAAACTAAAAACACATAAATAGTCCATACTTTTTTATAACAATCTTTTTTACCTTCCTTATGTTTATTTAAAAGTTTCATAATCTTTTTTTGATTAAAATATTTTTTAGCCGTTGAACTTTCAAATACTTCTTTTATTTGATTATATAAATTATCATTTTGCATCCATTTTCTTAATGGAACAGGAAAACCAAGTTTTCTTTTCTTATAAGCATCAGTTGGAATAACTTCCTTTGCTGCCTTTCGAAGAGCTATCTTAGTTTGGGTTTTACTTATTTTATTTTCTAAAGAAAGACGTGAAGCAACAGAAAAAACAGCATCATCTAGGTAAGGCGTTCTAGCTTCTAGACCAAACATCATGGTATTTCGATCAACTACGTGTAAAAAATCATTCACAAGCCAAAAATAATAATCAATTACTTGCCTTTGAACTAAAGTGGAATTATTCTTATATTCTTCATATAAAGGAGCAATAATTTCAGTGGGTTTGATTTGTTCTTTATTATTTACAATACTAAGAGCTTCTTTGTCCCTAAATATTCTTCCAATTCCAATATGGTAATCTTTTAAATGCATTCCTCTTCGATATAAAAAGTTTAATCCTCTTACATCGGGAAGAAAACTTACTATTTTTGATATCATATTTCTAAATACAAAAGGAATTTTCATATACCAAGATTGACTTAACTCTTCTTGATAAGAATTATAACCACCAAAAAGTTCATCAGCCCCTTCTCCAGACATCACTACTTTAACATCTTTAGATGCAAGTTTTGATGCAAAATATAAAGATACTCCAGAAGGGTCTGCTAAAGGTTCATCCATATAATACATAATATCAGGCAAAGCCTTTAAGTATTCTTTCTCATTAATTATCATGGATTTATTTTCAATACCTAGTTTTTTAGCTAAGTCTTTAGCATAAGATATTTCATCATATTTAGAATCATTAAAGCCTACTGTGTATGTTTTATTAACATTTGATAATGCTACTATATAGGAAGAGTCAATACCACTAGATAAAAAAGAGGCTATTTCAACATCAGATATTTGATGATATTTTAATGATTCTTCCATAGCTTCACTAATCTTTTGGACAACCTTTTCTAAAGGTTCTTCAGTTTCTTTAAAGACTAATTTTTTAAAACATTCTTCTTTGGTAATACCATTTTTATAAGTAACAATATAACCTGGTTTTACTCGATATACTCCTTTGAAAAAAGTTTCAACAGTAGGTGTTGAATTAAAACATAAATATGATGCTAAAATATTTTCATTAAATTTTTTAATAAAATCAGGATGTTCTAAAAAAGCTTTTATTTCTGAGGCAAACATAAAAGTATTATTATTTTGATAATAATATAAAGGCTTTATTCCCCAAGAATCTCTTGCTAAAAATAACTCTTTTTTTGTTTTATCCCATATTGCAAATGCAAACATTCCTCTTAAGCGTTTAACAATATCTTTACCCCATTTTTCATAACCATGAAGAATTACCTCAGTATCTGTTTTGGTAGTAAATTTGTATTCACTAAGCTCTTTTTTTAATTCTTTAAAGTTATAAACTTGACCATTATATATAATAATTTTAGTTTTATCTTCATTATATATAGGCTGTGATCCTGTTTTTAAATCAACTATTGAAAGTCTTCGATGACCTAAGGCACAATTATCATCAAGATAAAAACCTTCCCCATCAGGACCTCTATGAGCTATTTTATCGGTCATTTTTTTAATTATTTGTTTATTTGGTTTGTTATCACTTACATATCCAACAATTCCACACATTTTATTTCACCACCAATTATAATAGTATTTTATCACAATTTATCTTTATCCTTTTTACTTTCTTTTACACCCATTATTCTTTTAAACATTTTTTCTAAATCATTAATTGTAAATTTAACAATAGTCGGTCTTCCATGAGGGCAATTATAAGGATTATCACAATTAATAAGTTCCTCTATTATATATGTAATTTCTTCCATAGAGATATGAGTATTAGCTTTAATACTCATTTTACAAGCTAAAGTTATTGCTATTTTTTCTTCAAATTTTACTCTATCAAACTTTTTATCAAGCATTATTATAAGATCTATTATTTTTCTAATACTTTCTTCTTCATATCCTTCTTTTAACCAAGTTGGATGAGTTTTAATAATTATAGTATTAATACCAAATTCTTCATAATCAATATTTAATGAAGCTAAAATATCTTTTTTTTCCATTAATGAAAGATATTCCGATGAAGTAAGTTCGATAGTAATAGGTATTAAAAGACTTTCTTTATCAACTTCTTTTTCTTTTAATTTTTTCATATATCTTTCATAATTAATTCTTTCAAAAGCTGCATGCTGGTCAATAAGATATATGCCTTCTTCATTTTCAGCTATTATATATGTTCCATGAGCAAGCCCAATAGGATATAATTTTAAAGCTTTAATTTCTTCATTATATATTATTTTTTCTGCTTTGAAATCCATAAAAGTTTGTTTTATATCGGTTTTAGAAACGATGTCTTTTTCATCACTAATAGTTTCTTCTAAAGGTTTTACAATAAGTAAATTTTTATATAGTGTATCTTTAATAGTATTAGTTATTAACTCGCATAAATCATCGGTTTTTGATATTTTAACATCTTGTTTTGTAGGATGAATATTTACATCTATTATAGTTGGATCTGTTAAAATATTTAATACCACAACGGGATATTTACCTTCAGGTTTATAAGTATAATATGCTTCATTAATTGCAGCATTAATATCATAGTTTTTTACCACTCTACCATTTATTAAAATAATCATAGAATTTTTATTAGCTTTTAGTATATGAGGTTTACACAAATACCCATATATTTCAAAATCATCATTGTTATTATGAAATTCCATCATATTCGAAGAAATATTTAAACCAAAGATTTCATTAATCGTTTTATGTAAATTACCTGAACCACTTGTTGAAATTATTTTTTTATCATTATTAATAAGTGTAAAAGAAATACTAGGTTCTGCTAAAGATATTTTTTCAATAAAATCAGTAATGTTATATAACTCTGCTCTTTCACTTCTTAAATGTTTTAATCTAGCCGGGGTATTATAAAATACATTAGAAACTTCAATAATCGTTCCTTTTCTTTTAGGACATAATGATTCTCTTAGTATTTTACCTCCCTTTATATGAATAAAAGAAGCTTCTTTGCCATCGAAAGTAGATAATTTTATTTCTGATACAGACGCAATTGAAGCTAAGGCTTCACCTCTAAATCCTAAAGTATTAATAAAATATAAATCATCTTCTTTATATATTTTTGATGTTGCATGTCTAAAAAATGCTATTTTAGCATCATTTTTACTCATACCTGTTCCATTGTCTATTACTTCGATATTACTTAAACCTGAGTTTTTTAAATTAACTTTAATTTCCGTTGCCCCAGCATCAATTGAATTTTCTACAAGCTCCTTAACTATTGAAGATAACTTTTCTATTACTTCTCCAGCAGCTATCTTATTAGCTAAAAGTTCACTCATTATCTTTATCTTACTCATATAATACTCTTCCTTATTTCCATATTTATATTACAAGATATCGTACTTTTTTCTTTAAAATAAATAAAACCCATATTATTTAGTACTAAATCACTTTTATCTACTATATTTAATGCTGTAGAAGGCTTTAAAAGACTCTTTTTGGTTTTTGCTAGAATATTATCAGGAATGTATAAAGTTATCTTAGAATCCTTTAAAAAGGATATTATGATATCTTCGATTATAAGTTCATAGCCCTTTTTAATATTAATAGTCCTAGGTTTAATATAACCATTTTGTTTAATATTATCATATAGGTTATCATCATTAAATCCAGGGGCATCTATTATATTTCCTATATTAATAAAATCTTGGGTAGTATTTTTATAATTAGAGACTGTAATATCTGTATTAAATAAATAATTTATTAAAGAAGACTTACCACTATTAGTAGGTCCAGTTATCAACACTTTTCTATCTTTTATCAAATTAAGGATTTCATTTTTTCCAAAACCATTTTTATAAGAAAAGTACATCATATCATTTATTTTATAAATATTTACAATATTATTAGCAAGTTTATCAATATTAATATTTTTAGGGATAGTATCCATTTTTGTAACTATAAATATTTTCTCATTAGTAATTTTATTATATAAAGAGACATTTTTTTTATTAATACTTAAAAAATCACATAAAAACAAAGTAAATACTTTCTTCTTATTTATATTTTTAAGTAAAGTATCATTATCTATAATAATACTTTCTATTTCATGATTATTATAATTTTTAATCTTAAAACACCTTTGACAAAATTTATATTTATCATTATCTAAAGTTATTCCACATCCCTTACATTTAATCATAATATTTACCTTTTTCTAATATACCCCTTTTGCTAAATTTTCTTAATATTATTTTCTCCCATATACGATTAAATTTTGTCCAAGGTGGTTCATTAGGACCAATACTATTTACAAAGATACTCATACAACCCATTTTATTAGCTCCCCAAATATCAGTCATTAACTGATCACCAATACATGCAATTTCTTCAGGTTTTAATTTATAAATTCTCATAATTTTTAAATATTTACTTTTAAATGGTTTTCTTGACGAATATGCAGTATCAACATTAAGAATGTCTTTAAAAGGAGTTAATCTTTTTTTAGTTGAATTAGAAAAGATAATAATTTTAAAATCCTTTTCTAACATATGAAAAAGTTCTTTTACTTCAGTAGATGGTACCGAATCTTGATAAGTACATAGAGTATTATCTAAATCAAATAACAAACATTTTATCTGAAGTTCCTTTAATTTTTGATAATTTATTGTAAATATACTTTTTTGATACATATCAGGTCTAAATCTTTCCATTGCTTCTCCTTATACATTACTTAATTTATTGTACCATTATTAAATAAAAAATAACATAGTTATATGTTATTCTCAAAACCATTTATTAATATAATATTATTATTTTCCTTTTTTTCTAGTTCTTATTTTTTCTAATTCTTCAAAGAATCTAGTTTTGTTGTCTAAAAGTGGAGCCATTGACTTATTCATATACCCATAATAAATTACCTCAGCTAAATCTTTACTACAATCAACGACCTTTATAAGTCTTTCTTTTTTTATTTCTTTTGGAAGATAAGATAAATTAGTAGTATATACTTTATCAAAGATCTTTTCTTTATAAGCTTTTTTTATAAAATCAATTCCTTCGGTAAATAGGCAAAATGTTGAGGCAATAAAGATTTTATTAGCTCCTCTTTCTTTAAGGTTTTCTGCCACCTCTACAGAAGATCCACCAGATGCAATCATATCATCAACTACAATTGCATTTTTATTTTTCACATCTGCACCCATATAAGCATGCTCTATAACGGGATTTTTCCCATTTACTATTTTTGATAAATCTCTTCGCTTATAAAAAACTCCAACCTCAACTTGTAACATTTCTGCAAAATATCTTGCTCTTTCCATAGCACCAAAATCAGGACTAATTATTATCGTATTACTAGAGGTAATATCATGTTCTTCTACTATAGCTTCAAGGATATTATTATTAGCATAAAAATTTTCAAGCTTTCCTAATGGAATAGCATTAATTATATCGGGATCATGAACATCAAAAGTTATTATTGTATCTACGTTCATTCGTTTAAGCTCTTGTAAAGCATGAGCACAGTCTAATGATTCTCTAGATTTCCTACGGTGTTGTCTTGATTGATATAAAAATGGCATTACAACGGTTATTTTTTTAGCATGTCCACACATAGCAAGAATTATTCTTTTAACGTCTTGATAATGATTGTCTGGTGAATAATGATTTTCAAAACCAAACATATTATAAGTAATACTATAATTATTAATATCTGTTAAAATATAAATTTCTTTATCTCTAACTGTTTGCAAAATTTCTGCTTTTCCCTCACCATTTGCAAATCTTATTATCTTTGTCGGAATAATATAATTTTCATTTGTTTTAAGAAAACGATTTAATTCTTTTTCAACCTTCAACCCAACCTCTTTTATGCTATCCATTACTATTAAGCCTAAATTGTTTTTCATATCCTCTCCTCCATAAAAAAACACTAAACAAAATTTAGTGTATAAAAATATTGTTAGACAAAAAACAACAAATATCAAAATTTAGTTTTCTCATAACAATACCTCTCTATAATTTCATTTTATCACAAATATTTTTTTTTACAACTTTTTATATTCTTCTTCGATTTCTTTTTGTAATACCTCGAAAGTTTTAATTTGTTTTTCATCATATAAATTACCACTTTGAGGAGTAGTATTAGAAACAAACATCGCTCTACTTAAAGTGCCAGTATATATATTATCGCCAAAAAAGGTCTCTATTTCTTTTGATGCAACTTCAGATATATCTAAGGCAATTGAATATGTTAAATAAAAATCCCATATTTTAACCATTTCTGCTGTTTTATTTTCCATATCACTAAAATCTTTTAAGAATTTCTTTAAGGTTAACCAACTATATATTTCATCTACACCTTCTTGATTTAATGCTCTTTTAGGATTAGATAAAAGACGCATTCCAGAGCCATACATAAACAATGCTGCTCCTATTTTTGTAAATATAGTTATAATTCCCAAAATTTCATATATTAAATGACGAGAATATTTAGTCTGATCTAATTTTTTATAATACTTATCGATTGGAAAAGACATTAATACTAAGGCTTGCCATTCTAAAAAAATATGAGCCGAATCTAAATTATATTTTGACAATCTTTTCTTTAAACCATTATTAACTTCTTTTGCTGATACTTCAGTACCATTACCATAGCCAAATATAAACCATTCAATAATAAATTTTTCATATTTTAATAAATCATCTTGAGATTTATTGGTTACTCTAAGTTTGATATCTTCATGAAAGAAAATTAATTTATCTTTATTATCTTTATTTTTAATATATTCCAAATAACCCCTATCTACTAAATCAATAATTGTAGATCCTAAAGAAACACCATCTATCTTTCCATCGTGCAAAAGGCATCTTACATGAGCTGGTCTTAACTTGCTTGGTAATTCCCTAGAATATATATTAACCTTAGTAGATTTAGGCTCCATTTTTTTATATAAAAAGCGCCTTTTAAATAATACTGTTATTATTGGCAATATTATTAATACTAAATTAATAAGTAAAAGAAGAAAAATTATTAACAAAATTAGTATTAAATTAGCTTTTATATTTAAATCAATTTCAAATGAGGGAGTAAGAAAAACAAGGATATAAATATTTAGAAAAAAAGAATCAACTTGAGAAATTGTAATAGCAAAAAAACAGAGAATCAACCATAAAAAATGTCTTTTTTTATCTTTTCTTCCGGTTATTATTATCTCTTGTTTTGACTTTTTACTCCCCGAGGAAGTCGTATACCACATAACATCAAGATATTCAAATACGTGTTTTCTATATTTCATAAAATCACCAACTAAATTATATCAAAATTTATTAAGAATGTCTTTGTTGAATAAGAATTGTTTTTATGATAAATTAATAATGAAAGGAAGATAACATGAAGGCAAAGACAAAAAAAATTATTGTATGGATTATGCTTTTATTAATGATTGCTTCAGTTGCCGCTTCAATAATCGGCCCAATGATAGCATCTAGCTAATATTAAAATTAAGTTAAGCAAGTTGTTAAATTTATCCATATATATATATACAATAAATAATGAAGCTATTAAAAATGGCCCAAAAGGAACTTCATTATTTTTTTTGTACATTAAATACGCTACACTATATGGTAAAGCTAAGAAAGTTGATAAAATTAGCACACATAAGCCTAATCTAAAACCTACAATTAAACCAATTACAAAAGATAATTTAATATCACCACCGCCAAGACTTTCTTTTTTAAAAACTTTATCTCCGATTAATTTAATTAATAACATTGTTATAAATAAACCGATTCCTGATAATACATGAACTAAAATATATTTATAATCAAAATATATCAAATCAAGAATAATTATTAAAATACTAGATATAATAAGTGGTGAATCTAAAATAATATATTCTTGAAAGTCTGTTATAAATATTGTAATTAAAAGTGATGTAACAATTATAAACATAAACATTTCATAAGAAATACCATAATAAAAATAACTAAATGCAAAGAAAAAACCAGTAACTAATTCAACAATAAAATTTAATGGATTTATCTTATTTTTGCATTTACTACATTTACCTTTTAAAAAAAGATATGAAAAAAGAGGGATAAGTTCGTACCAATTAAGTTTTTTATGACACTTATCACATTTGCTTCGAGTAAAAATAGCATTTTCTTTTTTGGGAAGTCTTGTTGAAATAACTAAATAAAAAGATCCAAAACAGCTTCCTATTAAAAATAAAATAATTATATAAAATATTTCCATTGTATCTCCTTGATATAAAAAATTATAAAAACTCATTATAAAGTTGAAACATAGGAACAATTACCGAAACAATAATACTAGCAACTATTACAGCTAAGAAAACTATCATAACTGGTTCAATAAAGCTTTTTAAAGAGCTTACTATTGATTTGTGTTGCACTTGGTAATAATCACTTACCTTTTGCATCATTTCAGCCAATTGCCCTGTAGATTCTCCGGTTACAATCATATAATAAGCAACATCTGGTATAGCCCAATGATTAGAGAAAGCATCAGAAATTTTCTCTCCTTTTACAATATTATTTATGGTTTTAAACATTATTGATTTATATATTTCATTGGTAGTTATTTTACTTAAAATATCCATACTTTCAGTTATATATACATTATTTCTTAATAACGATGAAAATGTCTTAGCAAAAATTGTTATTTCTTTATAAATAATTACATCTTTAATTATAGGAATTTTCATAAATATAATTTGACAAGCAACTCTAAAAGCTTTAATTTTTTTAAATGCTATGAAAAAGAAAATCATTATTGCTATTATAATTAGAATTATTAGAAAAAAGTTTGACTTTAGAAAATCACTTAATTTAATTATGAAACTAGTTAATCCTTTTATTTCAATATTAGATGCTTCATAAACTTTAGTAAACTGTGGAACAACATAAATGATTATAAATGTAATAACAGTAATTGAAAAGACCGTTATAATAGCAGGATATGTTAAAGCGCTTTTCATTTCCTTTTTAGTATTATTAACCTCGGTGTAATAATTAGCCATATCTTCAAGAGTTTCCTGAAGTGTACCTGATGCTTCAGCAGCCTTAATCATATTAATAAGAAGTGCTGGAAAATAATTTCCTTGTTTTTTTAAAGCATTAGAAAAGGTTTCACCTAAAGTTAACTCATAACTAATAGATCTAAGGACTTTATACATTCCTTTTTTATTTTTCATTTGATTACATAATATTTTAACACCCTCATTTAAAGTAATACCTGCTTTAATATAAGTTGCAAGTTGAGTAAGCCAAAATACTAAATCTTTAATTGAAATTTTAGCTCCTATAAGTCCAGAGTCACGATATATAAAATTAATAAGATTACTTGTCTTAATATCATATACTTCATAACCTTCGTTTATTAAAAATGAATGAATATCAAGTTTAGAAAAACCTGCCATTGTATCTGTTATAAATTTACCCTCTTTATTTTTAGCTATATATTGATATATATTTGCTTCTTTACTTCTTGTTGCTCCAGACATTTGTAGATCTCTTTGCAAATCACGTCTTAATCTTTCATATCTTTTTAAAGTTCCTTTTGTATAAATATATCTTTTAGGCTTAACTTTTTTCTCTCTTTTAGTCCTATTATATAAGTCTATTTCTGCATCAGAATCAATATCTCCAGATAGTTTTTTATAAGAAGATGATAAATACCAACTTATTTTATGAATAACAAGCACCCATATATCAAAAAGAAGATATTTAATTCCTATTAATGCATACCAAAAAATAAGGGGCACTAACATAACAAAATCAAAGAAAAGATTATTATTTTCCATTGTAGAATTTGAAACGAATTGCGAATTTGCTTTTTCGGTATTCAACTGGGCAACTCCTTATCATATTTAGTATATCACAAGTGTTTTTTTCTTACTAGTATAAACATTAATAATTGTTTCATTTAAAAAAGTGTAAATTAATTACACCTTTTTAAATACCTTTTTATTCTTGCTATATAAATATACTTTTTAATTCGTTTAAATAAATCTAACTTTTTTAATATTTTAAATTCTTTTTTTAATAAATATTTTAAATACTGTTTATTATAACTTTTCCCAAATAATAAAACATTTTTATTTAAATACTCTTTTCCTTTATAATAAGAAATAATATTATAATATTTACCTTTTTCATAAATGATTTTTTCTTTATCAATTTTATAACCTATTTTATTCATAAACAATCTTAATTCATATAAATTATTATTAGAACTAAGGATAATATGATTACATAATTTTTTATCTTTTAAAATACTTATAATACTCTTAGTACCCATTCCTGATATAACAAGACAATCATAGTTTTCATTAATATTATTAAGCCCATCAGATAAATATAATTTAATATTAAGGTTTTCTTTCGCTATATTTTTACTTGCTATTTTTAATGCACCTTCGGATATATCCGAAGCTATTACTTTCTTACATAATTTATTTTTAACAAGATAAATAGGAAGATAAGCATGATCACAACCGACGTCCAAAACAATTTCATTTTTATTTATAAGCTTTGCTATTGTTAATAACTTTTTATTAATCATTGACTTTCCATAAAATCTTTAAGCTTCTTAGCTCTTGAAGGATGTCTAAGTTTTCTTAAAGCTTTTGCTTCAATTTGTCTTATTCTTTCTCTTGTAACATTAAAACGTTTACCTACTTCTTCTAAAGTATGACAAGTTCCATCAATAAGTCCGAATCGAAGTTCTAACACTTCTTGCTCTCTTGGTTGAAGACTCATTAATACTTGTTTAATCTCTTCTTTTAATATTTCATTTTCAGTATATTCTTCTGGAGAAAGACTGCTTTCATCTTTAATAAAATCTCCTAAATGAGAGTCATCTTCTTCACCAATAGGTGTCTCTAATGATACTGGTTCTTGAGAAATTTTAATTACCTCTCTTACTTTTTCTACAGTTATATTCATCTTTTCAGCTAATTCTTCATCAGTTGGTTCTCTTCCTAAATCTAATGTCATTTGCCTTTGAATACGAACCATTTTATTAATTGTTTCTACCATATGAACTGGAACTCTTATTGTTCTTGCTTGATCAGCTAAAGCTCTTGTTATTGCTTGTCTAATCCACCAAGTAGCATATGTTGAAAACTTATATCCCCTTGATGAATCAAATTTCTCAACAGCTTTCATTAGACCAATATTTCCTTCTTGAATAAGATCTAAGAATAATAATCCCCTTCCCACATATCTTTTAGCTATCGAAACTACTAATCTTAAGTTAGATTCAGCAAGTAAGTTTTTTGCTATCTCATCATTTTGATCAATTCTTGCAGATAATTCTAACTCTTCTTCTGCAGTAAGAAGAGATATCTTTCCTATTTCTTTTAAATACATTCTTACTGGATCGTTAATGTTAACATCTTTAGTTATCTCCTCATCATCAAGTATAATTGTCTCTTCTTTTTCTTCTTTCTTATCTTTATCTTCTTTTATTGGTTCAGTTACAACTTTTATTTCATTTTCTACAAGTCTATTATAAAGATTATCTAAAGAATCACTACCATCCTCATCATTTACATCAAGATCTTTTAAGGCCTTTTCAATATCATCATAAGTAATGTAACCTTGTTTCTTTCCAAGTTTAATTAGTTCATCTTCTCTTTCTTCAAATGATTTAATTTCTTTCATTATTATCGCTCCCTTTCTTTAAAACAGCTAGTTTTTCAACTAATTTTATTTTCTTATCAATATCTTTTTCTTCAATAATTTCTTTTCTTAATCTTTTTATTTCTTTTTCTTCCATACATTTTGAAACAATATCTAATATATCACAAAATTCTTTTTCTTCAATAAAATCAGCAGTATTTTCAGAAATAACATTAGTCACAAAATTTGTTATTTGTTCATACTCTGACACATAACTTATAAAATCAGCTATATTAATATCACCATGCTTTTTAATATATCCTCCAATACTTATAGCTGTATCACTTTCTACTTTATTTTCTAAATATCCAAGTTGTTTGGTATATATTTTATAATAATTCTTATTAAGTAACATTGCATATATTAAACTTGATACTGCTTTTTCATATTTAGTTTTCCTTTTTTTAGATATCGTTTTTTGTTCTTTAATTACAGGCTGAGTTATTTTAATGTTTTGTCTTATTATATTTGGATCGATATTATATTCTTTACAAAGTTTAGCGATAATAGCTTCTCTTTCAAGTTCACTAATATTTCCAAGTAAAATAATTACTTCTTTAATATAATCAGTAAAGTCCTTCAAATTATTTAAATCTTTTTCTTCTTTTAAAGTTTCTATTTTAAAATCTAAATATTTAGTAGCATGTTTAATATTATCAAGAAGAGCCTCTTTACCAAAAGCTCTAATATATTCATCAGGGTCTTTAGCTCCTGAAAGTCTTACTACATATAAATCAATATTATTTTTAAATAATTCATCTCCAATATTAATGGTTGCAAGCTTACCAGCATTATCACTATCAAGAATTAAAATAATTTTAGAATTAAGTTTTTTTATAGCCTCAATTTGATTTTTAGAAAGAACTACCCCCATTAAAGCACAAACGTTTTTAATACCATAACTACTAAGTAATATTGCATCCATATTGCCTTCAACAATAATTAATTCTCTTTCTTTTCTAGCAAGCTCTTTAGCATTATAATAATTAAATAAAATATCACTTTTACGATAAATGATTGTTTCCTTACTATTAATATATTTATTTTCACTTGTATCTTTATAACATCTTGCTGTATATCCACATAAATTACCATACATATCTTGTAAAGGAATCATAATTCTTCCTGAAAAAGTATCATAATAATTAATGCCACTTTTGTTAAGTAAACCGACTTTAAAAGCTAATTCTAAATTAATTTTCTTATTTTCTAAAAAATCTTTTAAATCGTTATTAACGGGAGAAAGCCCTATTTTATACTCTTTAATTATATCTTCATTAATTCCTCTTTGGATAAGATATTCTTTAGCTTCTAGGCCTTCTTTTGTATTAAGATAATTTTGATAATACTTTGAAGATAATTCCATAAGTTCATATTCTTCTTTAAATCTTCGTTCAGTTTTAAAAGTCCCTTTTATTTCTAAATCAACACCAGCTAATTCAGAAACTTTTTTTACTGCTTCAATAAAAGAAATGTTATCAAATTTTGAAACAAAAGAAAAAACGTTTCCACCTGTATTGCAAACAAAACATTTAAATATATTTAGCTTTGTTGATACATGCATGCTTGGAGAATGATCATCGTGAAAAGGGCAAATTCCCACATAATCACTTCCCTTTTTTTGAAGTGGTACATAATTACCTATAATATCAACAATATTTGCTTTTTCTAATACTTCATTTAATTTTTCTTGTTTTATTAGTGCCATTTTTTCCCCTACAATCATATATATTACCCATAAGGGCTCATTTTCCTTCTTTTTACACTAAAAAACCCCTATTTTAAGGAGTTTATACTTATTTAGTGAGTAATTTATCAATTAAAGGAGAAATTAAACTTAGAATGCTTATTGCTATAAAGGGCGCGATATTAACATCTATTAGACTAAATAGAAAAGTAAAGATTCCTAATAATACGCCATAAATATAACAACCACCCCTAGTATAAGGACTATAAAGTGATATTGGAGCTAAAAATATAAAGGTAAATATTATATTTGCATTAACAAAATAATTAATATCAAAATTAGATTTTGTAAAAGTTAGGGCAATTAATAAGATATAATAAAGAGCAAATCCTAACAAAGGAATTTGTTTCTTATATTCTTTAAATATAAATAAAATAGCATAAGAAATAATAGACCATAATATAAATGAGGCCCCAATTCCTCCAGAAGACTTTCCTATTAAATAATCGATAAATGAATATCTATAAATAGCCATTGCTTCAATTAAATTATTAAATGTATAATTTTGAGTAAGATACATACATAATGATAATATTAATATAAATAATGAAGCAATATTGATTTTTAATAAAATATGAATTAAATTAAATATTACTAGTAAAATTATATAAACAATAATATTAGTTTGAGGCATTACCATAATAGATATAAGTAAATTACATAAAAGATTATAAGACCTATTAACATTATCTTTTACTATTAAACGATATAACTGATTAACAACTAAAGATAATAATATAAAATATAGTGGTTTAAATAACATAACTTTATTAATTATATTACTTTTATATAATATAAAACCATTTTTATAAAAACTAAAAATAAAAAAAGGGATTAATAAAGTTATCATTATATTTACTAAAGTATTATAGTTATTTTTATTATGAGTATATATTCTATTCATTTTTATCCTCCAAAAAAGCTCGTAAATTAATATGTGATGGGCAAATATATGAACAAAGGCCACAATCAAGACAAGCTTTTGCTGGTTTACCAGTTTTCATAACTTTTTTAGGATTAACTTTAACAGGACACATCTTATAACAAAGACCACAATTATTACATGATTCTTCTTTAGTTTTATATTCATTTAAAATAAATAGCCCTTTAGTATTAACAGTAACTATTTCTTTATTAGGATCACATTTATATCCCATCATAGGGCCATTAAGAATATTAAGTTTGCTTTTATATTTATAATCAGTAGTATTTTCAATTACATCTGTTAAAAGTGATCCAATCTTAACTTCTATTACAACAGATCTTTTTAAATTTGGTCCACTTATCGTAATAAACTTATTATAATTAAATTTATGATGTTTAATGGCATCATATATTCTAATAATATCTTCGATATCAATTACTAAAGTATCTTGCTTTTTATAATCTAAATATTCAAGTAAAAAAGGTTCTTTTCCTACTAAATAATAGTCCTCTATTAAACAAAGATCAATATTGGGATATGTTCCCATTAAAGATATGTATTTTTCAATATTAGTTGTATCACTTGATTTTATTGCAATATGAGAATTACTTAGTTCAAATGCTTCAGAAAAAATATCAGCAGTTGCTAAAATCTTATTAACAAAATTATTTAATAATAAATTTTTATTATACATATAAGGTTCATCTTCAATAGAGTTAATAATAAGTGTTTTAATTTCACCGCTTTCTAACCTACTTGCATAATAATTAAAACCAAAAACATATAAAATATTTAAAATATTTTCTTTATCATAATTATCTTCGATTAAAATATCATAACTTTTTTCTTTTTCTTTAAAATCGTTTTTAATAACAAAACACTTTTGTTTAACGCCATCAAAGTTTTTTTCTTCAATACCATTTATTATTCCCGACACAGGAGAAAAACTCATATTATTTTCACTCTTTAAAAGAATATCACCCTTTAATATGCGATCTTTTTCTTTAACCAAAGGACTCCACCCCTCTTTTATGGGAATATATATATATTCAGGAGTAGGAAATGATAATATTTCACTTTGAAGTGTTATTTGATATTCATTTTTTAATCTATATAATCTTCTCATATTGCCTCTTTTAATTTATTATACAATACTACTTAAGGCTTGCCAAATATTTTTTTAATTCAATTGCTATATTTTTAGGAATTATTTTTTCTAAATCTTCAATTTCACTTTCTTTTATATTATCTAAATTTTTATATCTTTTTAATAACAACTTTTTTCTTTTTTCTCCTATTCCCACAACATTATCAAGAACACTTGTAAGCGAACCTTTACTTCTTAACTTTTTATGATAATTTATGGTAAAGTTATGAACTTCTTCTTGAATTCTTGTTAAATAATGAAAAACATCATTTTCTTGAGCTAAAGATATTTCTTCTAAATTGGTGGTAATAAGACTCTTTGTTTTATGTTTATCATCTTTTTTAAGGCCACAAACAGGAATATTTAAACCAAGCATTCTTAATGATTCTTTACAGGCATTTATTTGATTTACTGCCCCATCAACAATTATTAAATCAGGCAGGGATTTTCTTTCAATTAAAAGTCTATAATATCTTCGATAAATTACTTCCTTCATCATATGATAATCATCATTTTTATCTAAAGATATTTTAAATTTACGATAGTCTTTCTTCGAAGGAAGCCCATTTTTAAATACAACCATTCCACTTACTGAATATGAACCAAATAAATTAGAATTATCAAAAGCCTCAATCGTATTTAAATTACTCAAGTTCAATATTTCTTTTAATCTTTCATTAGCCAAAAAAGTTCTTTTTTCATTATTCTTAAAACTCTCTATTTCTTTTTCTAAATTTAGTTTAGCATTTGTAAAACATAAATCTAAAAGTTTTTTCTTGTTTCCTCTTATTGGAGTAATAAACTTCACTTTTAAAAGTTCTTCAAGTAAGATATTATCAATATTTTTGGAAACAAGTATTTCTTGGGGAAGTTCATGTTTTTCATAAAAAGAATAAATGAATTCATTTATTTCATCTTCCGATACAGTATTAATTATTTTACTATAATTACCAATTAACTTTCCATTCCTAACAAAAAAGATTTCAATTGATAAATAGCCATTTAAAAAATAATAACTTATGACATCTCTATTTATATTATCACGTAATTCTATTTGTTGTTTAGTTGAGATAACTTTTATATATTCAAGTTCATTTTTAAGTTCTAATGCTTTTTCAAAATTTAAATTATTAGAAAACACCTTTATCTTCTCCATAATTTTATCAATAAGAAGCTTATCATTTCCTTTTAAAAAAGAAAGGATATCATTTTCTATCTTTATTATTTCATCATCACTTACTTTATTAACACAGTACCCTAAACATTCACCGATGTGATAATACAAACAAAGTTTTTTAGGATTACCACTACATTTTTTAAGGGGATACAACCTATTAAGAAGATTTACTACTCTTCTGGCGGCATAAGCATTTGGATATGGGCCAAAAATATATTTTTTTGCTTTTTTTCTTATTTTAGTATATCTTGATATTTTCAAAGTAGGATATGGTTTAGAGATATATTCTATATATGGATAAGATTTATCATCTTTAAGAAGAATATTATATTTAGGATTATGTTTTTTAATTAAATTAATCTCAAGTAAAAAACTTTCTACTTCATTTTTAGTTACTATATATTCAAAATGATTTGTTTCATTTACCATTAAAGCTGTCTTACCAGTTGTTGTACCACGAAAATAAGAACGCAGACGCTTATTTAGATTTTTGGCTTTACCTACGTATATGATTATTCCTTCCTTATTTATCATTTGATAAGATCCGGGTAAATGTGGTACTAATTTCAGTTCTTCTTTAAACATAACAATCACAACTGTATTATACTACATTTTGATAATATTCCATAAAAAAACTAGCTTTTTAGCTAGTATTTATTGAATGCTTTCATAAGTTTCTTTAAGATCATTTATGCCTCGAAAACCAATTAACCTTTCACTTTCAAGACCATCTTTAAAAAAGGCTAATGTTGGAATACTCATAATTCCAAATTTTTGAGCAAGATTTGGATATTCATCAATGTTTACTTTGATAACATCACAAAAATCAACTTCGTTTAGAACTGGAATAAGCATTTTACATGGACCACACCAATCTGCATAAAAATCAACAAGAACTATTCCTTTTTCAATTAATTTATAAAAATCTTCTTCTTTTTCTAGATGTTTAACCATTTTTACCTCCTAACTAGAACTAACTGTAACATTATCTAATCTAAGCTTGCCATTATCAATGTTGATTTGAACTGTTCTTGCTGAAACAATTTCATATCTTATAAGTTTTCTTATCATCTCTAAATTCTTTTCTTCTGGTGACATTGCTTTATCTTGAGAAACAAAATAAAACTCTTGACTAGATACAATCGTACTTGAGAAAACTCTACTTACTATTGGGGTTTTTTCAACCATTCCTTTTAATACCTTATTATTCATAATAAGACTTTGTGTCATAGGAAATTGTAATAAACATACACTAATTACAAAAGAAACTATAAATCCTTCAAATAAGCCAAATAATAATCCAAATAACTTTGAAATTAAATCAAATGATAATTGTTTTTTTGTTAAATATTCAGATATTCCTGTAAGTCCAATGATTATATAAATTATACAATATATCAATACCAAAATAACTATAAAGGATATTATTTGATATATTAGTATATTTAATGAATAAACCTTGTTATATGCTCCTCCAAAATTAAAAAATGGTAAATACTTTATACAGAGCGAAGCTGGAAAAACCCTTAGCTTATATGCAGTTATTGTCATTAAAACAAAAAGCACAAACGAAATCAATTGTTTAAAAACTCCTTTTTTATAACCAATATATGCAAATAAAGCAAGCACTAAACTGAATAACATTATCATCACTATTTTCATATCTCTACCTCACTATTCTATAAATTTATTATATAATTAAATAAAAAATAAAGCAAATTAATATTCATTATGATATAATCTTTACGAAGGAAGGTGTAAAACATGAATTGTATTGTTTTTAAAATAAGTGATAATTTGAAAAATAAACTTATAAAATTTTATGATTCATTTATGTGTGATAAAAAGCCACCTTATTCTGTATTTCAAGCAAAAAACTATGATGTAACAATTACACTATATGAATCTGGAAAAGTTATGTTTCAAGGAATAGGTGCCGATATTGAAGCAAGTATTTGGATTGATGCGGAAAAAAGATTAAATAATAGAATAATAGATACTAATAAAAAAGAAAAGAAAGAAAAAGAGAAAAAAAAAGATGATAATGACTTTTTTTTCAATGTTTCTACTATAGGAAGCGACGAGACTGGATGTGGCGATTTTTTTGGGCCAATTGTTGTTTGTTCAACATATGTTTCAAAAGAAAACATCCCCTTTTTAGAGGAACTCGGTGTAAAAGATTCCAAAAAAATTAATGATGATAAAATTATGGAAATTGTGCCTAAAATTATTAAAAAAATTCCTTATGTTTGTTTTATATTAGATAATGAAAGTTATAATAATAATTATCAAGATATGAATATGGTAAAGCTTAAATGTATATTACATAATAAAGTATTATATAATCTAATCGAAAAATATAAACCTAATTATAAATATTGTGTAATTGATCAATTTGTTAATTCAAAGAAATATTATGAATATTTGTTAGGCATTCCAAAAGTTGTAAAAAACATTTCTTTTTATACTAAAGCAGAAAGTAAATGTATGGCTGTTGCTGCTGCATCAGTAATAGCAAGATATGTTTTTCTAACTGAAATGAAAAAACTTGATGAAATGGCGAAAATGCGTTTACAAAAAGGTGCAAGCCAATATGTTGATAAACAAATTTTAGAATTGATAGAAAAACATGGAAAAGATTTTTTAAAGAAAATTGCTAAACTAAACTTTAAAAATTATACTAAACTTTAATTTTCACATAAATCAATTATTAACAAATTAATTATTACACTTCGGTCTATTAAACCAGTTTTTAATTTATAATCATAGTCATTTAATTTTACTATGATTTTTTTAATATCATTTAATGTGTATTTATTTTTATATGATACATAATTATTCATCTGCCAGTCTTCTTTTCTAAATAATCTTTGAATATTATTTACAGATATTTCACTTTGTAACAAATAAAGGATTTCAAATTCTTTAGCAAGTAAAACAATCACCATTGAAGGCTCTATTTTTAAAACTTCAAAATATTTACTTTCAATTGAAGCTTTCTTAATATCTTTATTTATTATTGCTGACATAAAACCAAATATATTGCTATTAACTGAAGTTGATACAATTTTATTAATATCTTCGGTTTCAATCTTATTGGGTTTTAATAGCATTGTTATTTTATCTATTTCATTTAACATAATATCATAATTAACAAATGAATTTTCTACTATATAATTAGCTGTTTCATAAGATAAGTCAAAACCTTTTTTTCTTAAAATATCTATACAACTATAAACCATTTCTTTTTTGTTTAAAGTAACAGTAATATCTACTTTACCAAGTTCTAATATTTTCTTATAAACTTTTTTTCTTTTATCTGGCATTTGTAAAGAAGTAAAAATAATTGTACATAAAGGATTAGGATTTTTAAAATATTCTTCTAAGGCTTTTATTTCTTGTTCATTTATTACTTCATCTTTGTTACTTTTAAACAAATTAGTTGCTTTTACAACAATATATTTTTCATCACCAAAAAGCGAATAATAATTAGCTTCGTTTATTACATCAATCAGTTTATTTAATCTTAAATCATAATAAATAACATTAAGCTTATCCTTAATTAATAACTTTACTTTTTCATCAATTATTTTATAACTTTCGCTTGCAATTAAATAAACATTCATACTTAATATTATACTTTAAATATAAAAAAATTAAAGGTTTTATTTAACATGTTGTTTTGTTATTTTTTGTCTTTGAAAATAGGATGTTAAGTTTTCTTCTGGCTCAATTGCTTTAAAAAAATATAAGGAAAAAATTTTTACTAATTGATAACCTTTTTTTTCAAGTTTTCTGATACTCGTCTTTTTTGGTAATTCATCATAACCCATCTTATCAAACAATTTTCCATTAGAATTAATTCTAGCAAAATGAAAATCATATGAACTTAAAAACATTAAAACCGACCAACTAAGATATCTAAGATCGCCAAATCTTTGGCATATTGGTGTTTCATATTTTTTTATTTCTTCAATAGATATTCCTAAAGTTTTTAAATCTAAGACTAATCTTTCAAAAACGCTTAGCTTCCATAATGTGATTGGAGATATATTTGACGCTTTGGCATAAATAGTTCCTGGTTGATAAGCAGATTTACATATGTGTTTCTCGGGTATATCTAATCCTAAAGCAAAAGCATAACAGTTTGTATCTTGAAAATACCTCCAATCTTTTTCCTTAAGATATATATTATCTTTAATTTCTTCAATTGACATTTTCAACATATAACCCCCCAAAAAATATTTACGTTAGTTATTATAACATATTTTAAAGCATATTTTTAATAAAATCTGATCCCTTTATTTTGTAAAACTTATTTAATATATTCATCATTATTAAATGTTATATCTTCTACTTTAAGACTATTTACTACGCTGAATGCCCCTCCAAAATGATTACCCTCTACATTTCATAGTTTTAACAAAAGAAAAAGACTTATTCCTAAGCCTTCTCTTCGAAATATTAAAATATTGCTTAAGATTATTTTTTATTATTTGGAACTAATTTTTTAACTGGACTTTGTTCTTTTGGAATTGGATATATAACCATCTATTAGCTCTATCCAAAAATGGATTTTCCCCTTCATATATTCCTTGTTGTTTTAATATTTCAAAATATTCATCGAATGTGTATTGATGATTATCATCATCCACAACAAGACTAATATCTTTTACTAACATTCTATTTAACGCAAAATATATTTGATCTTCTAAATCTATTTCAAATGAAATTTCTGTTAAATCTTTTAAATATAAAACTCTATTATGAAAATAAGCACTAAATAACATATCATCCCACATTGATAAAGTAACTACCTTTTCTAATTCTCCATTTGGCAAATAACCTTTTTCAATCTGTATCCTTTGAGTACAATAACCCTCAGATATAGAAATATTAATTTGTGAATTTTCATTTTTTATTCGCTTTGTTTGTTCATATTCCATATTATCACCTAATTAGTTATTTATTATGCACGAAGAAAATGTATATTGCTATACCTCAGTTATTGCGCAATATTACTTAAAAAGCACAACAAAACAATTATGCTAATTCATATTCTCGCGGAATTATTCTTTTATCACTGCAATATTCAATAACATATTTATCGTTCTTTTTACAAATTATTATACCAATTGTCTTATCTTGAGTAACTTTTCTTAAATTCCTATCAATATAATTCATATAAATCTCTATTTGACCAATATGTTCTTTTTTTAATTTTGTTACTTTCAACTCAATCACTACATAACAATTAAAATCAATATTAAAAAGCAATAAATCAATGTAATTATAACTATTGCCAATTTTAATTTTATACTCACTTTTGATAAATGTAAAACCAGTTCCTAATTCATCTAAAAATTTTCCAATATCTTCTAAAATTAATTTTTGTAATATTTTCTCCGAAAACATTTTATAATTATTATTTTTAATTATAATTGGATTCTTTATAAAATCTACTATATTTGCTTTCTTAATACTAATTATTTTGTTTCTTGTATCTTCAGATAATCTTTCATATTCATTAGATTTAATTCTATCTCTTAATTGTCTAATCGATAAATTATTTTCAAAAGATAATTTTGCATAATAAATAAATTTATTTTCATCAAACCATAATATTTCGCAATAATGACTCCAACTTAATTTGGCAGACAATGTCTGCCACTTTTCGGAAACACTATAAAACTTTCGCATGTTTCTCAAATTTCTTTGGCTATAACCTTTTCCTAAATCTTTTGTTAATCTATTAGAATACTCTCTAATAATTCATTCTCCATAATGATTACCAGCCTCACTTAACATTCTCCCAACATTATAATATGTGTCTAAATCATTTTTATTAATTGAATAACTTTTTACTTTTCTATTTATCTTATTATTTAAAAGTTCATTCTTTATCTCATCATAATAATTCATATCTATCTCCTTCCTATGGACTACATGTCATAATCTTATATCCCTTTTTATTTAATTTAATCTCAATACTGCCTTCCTGATCTGTTCTATATATTTTAGAATCTTTTAATGTATTTAAAACATCTTCATTTGGATGACCAAACCTATTATTCTTTCCTACACTTATAATTGAATGTTTGGGCGTGATTTTATTTATGAATTCTTCATTGCTACTTGTATAACTTCCATGATGGCCCACTTTTAAAAAATCTATATCAATTAAATTATATTTATCTACTATATCTTTTTCCACTTCTATCCCAGCATCCCCCATAAATAGAAATTTATAATTATTTAACTTTGTATATATTACGATAGAATTATCATTTTCAACACCATATTCTCTTGTGTTTAAAACATATAATTTATTATTATCTATATTTAATCCTTTAATACAGGAATAATATTTAATATTCTTCTTATCTAAAACCTTTATTAATTCTTTTTCTAAATCATTAAATTCACCACAATTAAATATAACTTTATCTATTTTAAAATTATTTACTAAATTAATAGCTTCTCCCATATGATCAAAATCTCCATGACTTAAAATTAAATAATCAAGTTTATTTATGCCTATACTCTTTAGATAGAGAATTATCCTTTCTGAGATATAATTATTTATATTACCTCCTGTATCAATTAAAATGACATTTTTCTTATATGGAAAAATCATTAATGATGAATCACCTTGACCTACATCTAAATAAATAGAATAAAAATTTGAATCAATATAATATAATGCTTTATAAGATAATACTATTCCAATTAAAGATATAAATAACGCTTTATTATCATAATAAATAAATAAAACGAGGATTAGATAATATAATAAAATGATAGATATTCCCATTTTAGGAAAAGTTATTTTTAAAAAAGTTATTTTATTTATTAAAAAAACTATTTTCTCCATAGTAAGTGTAAATAAATTAAATATTTTAATTAAAAAAGGGAAAACAAAAGTAAGTAAAGAAAAGGGATAAATAAAAAAACTTATTAATGGAATTAATATTAGATTGCTAATAAATAAAATTAAATTTATTT
This sequence comes from Mollicutes bacterium, assembly GCA_012799635.1. Classification (GTDB taxonomy): domain Bacteria; phylum Bacillota_I; class Bacilli_A; order RF39; family UBA660; genus UBA6448. Next base: position 9,296 of record JAAZKW010000048.1, on the reverse strand, counting down.
CATAATTAATATTAATTGTTATTGGTAAAATAAATAAATTAATAAAAAAAGTTATAATTAATATATTTAAGAAAGCATTTTTAGAATGAAATTTTTTTGACATAATAATTGCTAATGAAGATAAAAAAGAAAACAAAACGCCTATATTAAAAAGATAAAAAGGATTTATTATAGTCATAATGAAAAAACATATAAAAAGAAGCTTTAATTTATTTATTTGAAGAAAATACTTTTTATTTATGATTTTTAAAATATGAAAAATAAAAACTTTAAAAACCGAAGGTACAAAACTAGTCAAATAAAGATAAATATATAATATAATAATTATTAATATATTTCTCTTATTCTTATTTATATATTTAAATAAAAAGTTTAAAATACCAATTAAAACATTAATATGCATGCCTGATATAGCTAAAATATGAGCAACCCCAATATTTTTATAATTATTATATATATCTTTTTCTAAATATGATTTATCTCCTAGGATAAATAAAGATAAATATTTATCTTGTGTTGCTTTATCAATAATCGCATCTTTAAATCTTATTAAAATATTCTTATTCTTTTTGAATATTGTTATTTCATTAGCGTAAATGATTTTATTAATCTTATTGTAAAATAAATATTTCTTATAATTAAATGTGTTTGGTATGGTATTGTTTTGAGGAATAAAAACAATACCTTCTATACTTATAATATCACCAAGAGATATTTTTTTATTACCCTTATATTTCACAAGAATTTTTTCTTCATTCTTAATTATAATATTTTTATTATTCTTTAATATTACTTTACCAATAAATGTTTCTTGATTACGATTATTATCAATCTTTATTTTTAAAAAAGTGATATTTACAAATACATATATTATAAGAATTATTAATAAAATAAGATAAAAAGAATTAGATTGTAATAAAAGCTTTAATCTTTTCATATAAATTACTGCTAATTCCTGGAACGTTTTTTATATCTTCAATATTTAAAAATAAGCCATTTGTATTGCGATATTCAATGATACTACTTGCTTTAACTTCGCCAATTCCATTTAATTTCATAAGTTCATTTTTATCTGCAGTATTAATATTAATTAAATTATTATCATCTTTTATTACAGTACTCGTGTTATTATAATTTATTTTGATATCTTCTTTTATAACCTCTTCTTTACTATAAATATATATTACATCTTCATCACTAACTTTTTTACTTAAATTAATTTTACTTAAATCGGCAGTTTCTGTAAGCCCTCCTGCAAGAGAAATAACATCATTAATAATAAACCCTTCGTTTATTTCATAAACACCTGGAGAAGCGACTTCTCCTTTAATATCAACATATTTTTTAGAAGTATTCTTAATTTCTAAAGTATCATCTTTAATTATTGGTTCTGGTTTAATAACTTCTTTATCCTCATAATGAAAATAAAAATAATATCTTTCTACATAAAGACCAATTATTAGTAATATTATTACTATAAGAAAAATCTCTTTTATAAATCTTATCAAAATATCTCCCTTCAATAACATATATATCAAAGGGTTTATATTTTTCCTTTTTATTTTATAAAAAAAGATCAAATTTGATCTTTACTTTGCTAAGTTAATATTCTTTAAATAATAATTATCATTTATAAGCTTTAAAGTATAAACGTAAGTATTAAATCTATCATGGGCCATCATTTGAGTTTCTGAGATTTCTGGTTTACCATCACGCTTTGGGGTAAGATAATAATCATATATAAAAACATCTCTATAAAATTCTTGATTTTCATCATATGTTTGAATATGCTCTTTAAATTTTTTAAATGCAACTTTACGATAAACCTTCATTATATCTTCGTTTGTTTCATGTTTAATAGTCTTATAAACCGCTACATCTGGATCAGGGCCTATCCAACCTCCACACACATCAATACTAATTGAATCATCGTCCCCAATTTTATAATGGAAATAAATCCCGGGATGATTTACCTTTATTTCTGATTCTAAATGGGTTTTAAGATCATCTAATGTTAGTTTTCGTCCATTTACATATTTTGTCAAAACATCATTAATATCCTTTAAAGCAAGCTTTTTCCCATCTTCAAGACTACAAGAACCAACATAATCTCTATCTATATTATTAAAGCTCAAAGATATTAAATCATGGGTATCAAGATCATTAATATCCATATTTCCACTATAGTGCTTATCTTCATCAAGAAATAAAAAAGCATCGATAGTCTTTTCGGCCTTAGCTGTATCATGTATTATTTTATTTTTTTCTTTTTGATTTTCAGTGACAACAGACTTATTTATAATGTTTTTAACTATATTATTCTCATCCTTCATTATAAAATAAGTTAATAAACTGGTGCCCACTACTATCAGAACTACAACTATAATCTCAATCCAAATCCGTTTTTTCCCCTTTTCCATTTTGTTTATCCCTTTCTTTCTTATAACAACATCTTACCATTTAACATATAAAAAAGCTATATATTTTTTATAGCTTTTTTAATGATTTATTGTATTCTTTAAAAGCTTCTTCATCATCAAGACCTTCTTCTAAAACTTCTTCGAGCAAAGCTTTTTGTTTTCTATTTAACTTTGTCGGAGTAATAATATTTACTATAACATACATATCTCCTGGTGTCTTACTATTTGGAGTTTTAATGCCCTTGCCTCTTAATTTTAATTTAGAATAGTTTTGAGTCCCTGCCTTTATTTCTAAATATACGTTTCCATATAAAGTTGGAATTTCTTTTTTACATCCAATACTAGCTTCAACGATATTAATTGGTAATTCTAAATATATGTCAGTATCTTCCCTTTCAAATAAAGGGTGTTTTGCAATATTAAAATCGACATATAAATCCCCATAATCACCACCTAATAATCCTGCGTGAGCTTTTCTTGCAAGACGAAGTTGATAACCACTGTCAACACCTTCGGGAATTTTAACTGTGATCGTCTTCTTTTTATTTACAACTCCATCTGTACAATCCATGCAAGGTTTATCAAAACTTATTCCAGTCCCACGACAATCAGGACATGTTTTTTGAGTTTGCATAATTCCAAATAAAGATTGAACCCTTTCAAGAACTACACCATTTCCTCCACAAGTAGAACATTTTTTTTCTCCAAAACCACCTTTTCCATTACAACTATCACATTCATCTTTTAAATTTAAAGTTATTTCCTTTTCAGTACCAAAGCAAGCTTCTTCAAAGGTTAAATTGACTGTTACTCTGGCATCTTCACCTCTTCTTGAAGAACTATTTCCTCTTCCTGATGAAAAGCCTGAAAAACCACCAAAGCCTCCAAAACCACCAAAACCAGAACCAAATACTTCTTGTAAAATAGAATCAAGGTCAATATTGTGGATATCAAAACCATCAAAGCCCCCAAAACCTGGGCCTCCTTGTTCAAATGCTGCTGAGCCAAATTGGTCATATTGTCTTCTTTTATTAGGATCTGATAAAATAGCATAAGCTTCACCTAATTCTTTAAATTTAGCTTCGGCTCCTGGTTCCTTATTTACATCTGGGTGATATTGTTTAGCAAGTTTTCTAAATGATCTTTTTATTTCTTCTTCTGATGCATCCTTAGAAACACCCAATATTTCATAATAATCTTTTTTACTCATATAATTTTTTCAACTCCTTTAGTTTTTCTTCAAATACATCAAATACTTCATCATATATTTTTGAATTGTTTATATCAACACCTGCAACCATTAATGATTCAATAGGATTCTTCGTACTTCCAAGTTTTAAAAACTCTAAATATTTATCTAAAGCACCTTTCTTACCGTTTATAATATCGTTTGCAATTTTCATTGCTGCAACATAACCTGTTGAATATTGATATACATAAAAGTTATAGTAAAAGTGTGGTATTCTAAAACATTCATATTTAATTTTATCATCAACATAAACATTATTACCAAAATATATTTTATTTAATTTTAAATATTCATCAGTAATACTTTCTTTAGTAAGAGGGCTTCCATTTTGCTCCATATTATGAAGATTATCTTCAAATTCAGCAAACATTGTTTGTCTTACAACTGTTGCTTTAAATCTTTGTAATGTTAAATCGAGTAAATATTTCTTTTCTTCTTTATTATTGGTATTTTCAAGTAAATAGTCAGTTAATATAATTTCATTAACTTGACTTGCTACTTCTGCAGCAAAAATGGAATAACCATAATCTTGATAACTATTATTCTTTTGAGCATAATAATAGTGCATTGCATGACCAAATTCATGTGCTATAGTAGATAAATCATTTAGTTTTTCTTCATAGTTTGTAACTACATAAGGATGGGTTAAATAACAGCAAGTACAATAAGCACCACTTCTTTTGTTTTTTATAATTCTAGTATCCATCCAATTATTTTCAAAAGCCTTTCTTAATACTTTTGTATAATCTTTTCCTAAAATAGAAAGGGAGTTGATAATAATATCTAATCCTTCTTTAAGAGAATATTTTTTATTATATTTTTCTGTAATATTGGCATAAGTATCATATATATGCATCGTTTTTAAATTTAATGCTTTCTTTTTAAAAGCAAAATATTTAAAAAACTTATCTAAATTATTACGAACACCTTTAATTAAGGATGAATATATTTTAGGATCAATTTCATCTTGATATAAACTATATTCTTTACTACTGTTAAATCCTCTTAATTTAGCAATTTTATTATTATTAATAATTTCGGCACTTAAAATAGAGGCGAAAGTATTCTCATGAGCTTTTATTTCATTATAAACTTTATTAAAAACATCTTTTCTTATTTTAGGATTAGAACTTTCAAAGAAGTTAGACATATTGGAATTAGTTATCTCTTTTCTTATTCCACCTTCTTTTATAAAACCATATTTTAAATCAGTATTTATTAAATACTCTGATATTTCTGATGGTTTATTATAAGTAGATGTTAGAATAGAAATAATTTTCTCTTCTTCTTTACTTTTAATATATTTCTTATTTCTAAATAATTTTTTCATAGATAAAAAGAACTCTTTTAAATGACTATTTTCTTCAATTAATTTTTCAAAATAATCTAAATCTTTTGAAAGAAGTTCTGATGAAACAAACGAAGATAATTCTCTTATTTCATTAATTAAATTCATCATCATAATTAAATAATTTTGATAATGAGTATTAGATAAATCTAAATCATTATTAATATGAGCATATAAATATAATCTTTCTAGTCTCACACTAATATCTCTATCAAACAATAAAAACTCTAATAATATATCTGCACTATCATATAGATGCCCTTCATATTTTGAATAATCTTTGATTTTCCCTTTAACTTGATTATATTCTGCTTCAAATTCTTTATCGTTTTCAAATAATTCTTTTAAATCTATTTTCATATACTTATTCCCTAACTAAACAAACATAAGGTTCTAGTTACCTAGAACCTATGATATTATTTCTTTTCTTCATATGTAGCTTCAACTACATCGTCATCATCTTTTTTATCTGAAGAAGTATCATCTTCTGGTTTATTTTTAGCCTCTTGTTCATATACTTTTCCTGCAAGTTCCATAGCTTTTTTATTTAGCTTTTCTGTCTTTTCTTTTATTTCATCTATATCGCCATCTTTTAATGCTTTTTCAAGATCTTCTTTTAAACTTTCTGCTTCTTTTTTATCATCTTCAGACACTTTATCTCCAAGATCTTCTAAAGCTCTATCAGTGGCAAGAATCATCGACTCAGCTTCATTTCTAGCATCAGATTCTGCTTTTCTTTTTTCATCTGCTTCTTTATTAGCTTCCGCTTCTTTAATCATTTTATCAATTTCATCCTCAGAAAGCGCTGTTGATGATGTAATAGTAATACTTTGTTCTTTATTAGTACCTAAATCTTTTGCTGTTACATTAACAATACCATTAGCATCAATATCAAATTTAACTTCTATTTGAGGTACTCCTCTTCTTGCAGGAGGAATATTAGTAAGTTGAAAGTTGCCCAATGTCTTATTATCACCAGCCATCGGTCTTTCTCCTTGAAGTACATGAATATCTACTGCTGGTTGATTATCTTCTGCAGTTGAAAATACTTGTGACTTACTTGTAGGTATAGTTGTATTTCTTGGTATTAATACCGTCATGACATTACCTAATGTTTCAATTCCAAGTGATAAAGGTGTTACATCAAGAAGTACTATATCATTTACCTCTCCAGTTAAAACACCACCTTGAATAGCAGCACCCATAGCAACTACTTCATCAGGGTTAACTGATTTATTAGGTTCTTGTTCTAATTCTTTTTTTACTAACTCTTGAATATAAGGTATTCTTGTAGAACCTCCTACTAAAATAACTTTGTTAATATCTTTAGCTTTAAGTTTAGCATCTTTCATAGCTTTTCTAACTGGTTCTAATGTTGAATCAAATAAATCTTTACATAAGTCTTCAAACTTAGCCTTAGATAATCTTATTTCCATATGAAGCGGTTCTTTATCTTCATTTTGAGTTATAAATGGTAATGATATTTGAGTTTCACTCATTGATGATAAATCTATCTTAGCCTTCTCAGCTGCATCTTTAATTCTTTGCATGGCCATAGGATCTTTAGATAAATCTACACCATTATCTTTTTTAAACTCTTTAATTAAATATTCAGATACTCGATCATCAAAGTCATCTCCACCTAATTTATTATGCCCTGCTGTTGATTTTACTTCAAATACTCCATCACCAAGCTCAAGTATTGATACATCAAATGTACCTCCACCTAAGTCATATACTAGTATCGTTTGAAACTCGTCTTGTTTATCAAGACCATATGAAAGTGCTGCCGCAGTAGGTTCATTAATAATTCTTTCTACTTCAAGACCAGCAATCTTTCCAGCATTTTTAGTAGCTTGTCTTTGAGCATCATTAAAGTATGCCGGAACTGTTATTACAGCTTTTGTTACTTTATCTCCTAAATAACTTTCTGCATCTGCTTTAAGCTTACCAAGTATTTTAGCACTAATTTCTTCAGGTGTATATTTTCGATCGTTTGCTTCAACTTTTTCTTTACCTCCTATCATTCTCTTAATAGAGGCTACCGTATTTTTAACGTTAGTAACTGCTTGTCTTTTAGCAGTTTCTCCAACTAATTCTTCTCCCTTTTTAAAAGCAACTACCGAAGGTGTTGTCCTATTTCCTTCAGCATTAGGGATTACTTTTGCTTCTCCTCCCTCAAGTACAGCAACACAACTATTTGTTGTACCTAAGTCTATTCCTATAATTTTACTCATATTATCTTTTCCTTTCTTTATTATTATCATTATTTTGTAAAATCTGTTTTACTAATTTTCTTATTAATTTATCCACCCTATCTTGTTCTTCTAATGTTAATGTATTAAGCCCGTTTTTATATAAACTATCAAACTCTTCAAATGATATTTCCTCATTTATATATCTAATAAGACCTATCATTATTGCAAAGTGGACATCTTGTGCTTCTTTTGTATCAAGAAGCATTAATTCTTCTAAATCATCAGATTCATAACTTTTTCCCATTATCATACATGCTAATGGTAAATACCAAATATTATTATTCATTTACCTTCACCATTGCATGGCGTATAACTTTATCATTATACATATACCCCTTTTGCATCACTTCAAGCACTATACCAGGATCTATACCCTCTTCATGATCGGTAAGAATTGCATCCATTAAATTATGATCAAACTCTTTTCCTTTAGCTTCGATTTCTTTAACACCTAAGTTTTTAAGCGTATCTAAAAGTGATGTATAAATCATTTTAAACCCTGCTAAGAATTTAGAAAGCTCATCAGTCAAATCATTATCATCTAAACTAATAGCTCTTTCAAAATTATCTACAACAGGAAGCAAATCTTTTATTAAAGCTTCGCCATCATATTTTAATATATTTGCTTTTTCTTCCGAAAAACGTTTGTTCATATTTTGTAGTTCTGCATTTAATCTTAACACTTTTTCATTAAGATCTTTATTTTCATTAATCAATTTCTCAAGCTCTACATTTTTCTTTTTAGGCTTCTTATTTACCTCTTTTTTTACTTTTTCACTCATTTTGTATCATCCTTCTTCTTTACTTCATCTAAAACATAATTTAAAAGTCCGAAGACTTTTCCATATTCCATTCTTTTAGGCCCTATTATGGCAATCGTACCTTTTTCGCCATTGATATTATATTTACGTCTAATAACTGTTGTGTTTTCATCAACTTCTGAATCTTCACCAATATATACCTTTATTTCTTCACTATCTTTATCTTCAACAACACTTCTTATAAACTCTTCATCTTCTAGTTTACAAGCAATCCTCTTAATTGTTGTTGCATCACTATATTCAGGTTGTTCTAATATTTTAGTTTTTCCAACAACTTGCATCTCTCTTTTCGTATCAGAAGCAAAATCGCTAAAAGCGTTATAAAAAATATTATAGACGGTTTCATAGTCTTGAAGCTGTTTAGAAATAATTGGTTTAATTTCATATTCAAGCCTTGAAGAAACTTCATTAATAGGAGTTCCAACTAAAAGTTTATTTATTATTTCACTTGTCTTAATAAGTTCTTTAATATTTGTATTTTCATCTAAATTAAATTTCTTATTTTCAACAATTCCTCTGTTAGTACAAACAAGAGCTACGATTTTAAAATCATCAATCGGTATAATATTTACCTGTTGTAAATAATTTTCTTGAGCACTACTTCCTAAAACTACTGAAGCATAATTAGTAAGTTCACTTATTATTTCCATACACTTACTAATGGTATCAGATAATACTAAACTTTTATTATTTACAATTGTTTGTAATTTAAGAACATCGGTACCAGTTAATTTCTCCGGTTCCATTAAATTTTCTACATAATATTCATATCCTAATTTGCTAGGAGTTCTTCCCGATGAAATATGACTTTTTTCAATATAACCGAGTTTTTCTAATTCAGCCATTTCATTTCTAATTGTTGCACTTGATAACTTAAACTTTTTACATAGTGATTTACTTCCAACTGGTTTAACTGTTTTAACATAATGCTCAACAATAGCTTTTAAAATTTTACGGCTTCTTTCATCCATAATAATCCTTTCTAGCGTTTTTTTAACACTAGAAATATTATAATATGCAAATTAGCACTTGTCAATACCCAAGTGCTAATTATCTTATCTTGTCTTCAGTATTTAATATGTATCTAATACTTTATTTAAATCTTCTTCAAAGTTGGAATATAAGATATAATTATCAAATCCTTGTTCTAAATAATGTTTGGCTAAATTTTCTTTATTCTTATCGACTATTATAATTATT
>JAAZKW010000047.1 GCA_012799635.1 Mollicutes bacterium | reverse complement strand
TGTATAGTCAGTCTCCAACAACAGGTTATATTATACTTAATGATGAATATTTGTTTGCTGGGACTTCTAAAACTTATAATTTATATGTATGGGTAGATTATGGAGAAGATGGAGTAAATAATAGTCAGATGAATAAAACCTTTGAAGGTATAGTTGCTATAACGGATTCTGTGGTATATAACAGACAAGGGCTATATACGCTTTTAAATCAGCAGCAAGCAAATATTTCTACTTTACCTAAACTTTTGACAAATAATCATAATTCAATAATAGATTTAACAAAAAATCAGGGTGTTGATGTAAATAATGTGACAAACATATATTCAGTGGATTTACATAAAGCAAGACCAGATTATCAAAATTTAAATATGGCTTTTTTTGCTGATGTAGATAATAGTGATGTCATAGTAACGTGGACTGAAGGAAATAACTTTTTTATTGGAGAAAGAAATCAAATAAAATTAAGTTCAAATATGTCATATGCATTTAGTAACTCTTATGTTGCATCAATAGAACAAACACAGTTAAAAAGTGTAATATTAAGAAATTTTAATACATCTAAAGTAACCAATATGGCATATATGTTTGCTCAGATTGGTGTTGAAGAAGGATTTAATTTAGATTTAGGTAAAAATTTTAATACTTCTAATGTAACAAATATGTCTCACATATTTTTTTGGACAGGAGATAAAAATTTTTCCAGATTGAATTTAGGCAATAAATTTAATACCGCAAATGTAACTGATATGTCTGATATGTTTAGACGTGTTGGTATGGATTCTAATGAATTTACTTTGGAGTTAGGTAGTCATTTTAATACGTGGAAAGTAACAAATATGTCTAATATGTTTGAACATGCAGGGTATAATAGTACAGTCTTCACCTTAAATTTAGGTAATCATTTTAATACTTCAAATGTGACAAACATGTCTAGTATGTTTGGTGGAACAGGTCGAAATAGTTTGGTTTTTACTTTAGATTTAGGCTTAAAGTTTAATACTTTAAAAGTAACTAATATGAGTACTATGTTTATGGGTGCTGGTTATAGTAGTCCAATATTTAAATTAAATCTAGGTTCGCAATTTAATACTATTAATTCTTCAGATATGTTTATGATGTTTTCATCCACAGGTTATAGTAGTATAGATTTTACTTTAAATTTAAATGATTTTGTAATTAACAATACCTCTGTAGATTTATTATATTTTGCAGAGGAAATTGGAGCAACTAATATTGTTTTTGGAAGTGGGTGGGCGACAACAGGCGCAAACATTACTAACGAAACATTTTATAGATTGAAACCAGTAAATGTTTATTATACAGATACTTCATTTCACTCTTTTCGTGTAGGCAATAAAACAATGTGGAATAGATGGAGGGGTTCTGGTAATACAACCTTTATAGCAGGTTCTCCTTAATTAGCTTCTTGATTTATTATATTGATGTATGTTATAATCTTTTTGACCCAAAAGGTATGTAATCCGCTGTTAAATAATATGATTACAGGTAATATATAAGAAAGAGGTGAAATAATGGCTAATCTAGTTGATAAAGTAAATAAAAAACATATTAAAGATAATGTGCCAGAATTTCGTGTTGGAGATACTGTTAGAGTTGATGTTTGGGTAAAAGAAGGTAAGAAGGAAAGAATTCAAGCTTTTGAAGGCTTAGTAGTAGCTAAAAAAGGTGGAAGTGTATCAGAAACATTTTCAGTAAGAAAGAAAAGTGGTTCTGTTGCAGTAACAAGAATATTTCCTGTTAATGCACCAACTATTGATAAAATAACAGTAATTAAGAAAGGTAAAGTTAGAAGAGCAAAACTTAACTTTATTGATAAGATGCGAAAAGAATACAAAGTTAAGGAAAGAAATTAATCTTTCCTTAGTTTTATTATGGAGATAATATGAAAAAATTTATGAAAGAATATGGATCATATATAATAATTATAATTGTTATTATGCTTATAAGAACATTTATAGCAACCCCAATTAAAGTAAATGGGTCTTCAATGGATAAAACATTATCTCATGGAGAAATAATGATTTTAGATAAAATTTCTTCTTTTAAAAGAGAAAGTATTGTTGTTATTAATAAAAAATTAGATGGTTCATATATTATAAAAAGAATAATAGCTCTTCCAGGAGAAAAGATATCATGTATTAATGGAGAGATTTTTATTAATGGTAAAAAATATAATGATAAATATGCATATAGTAAAACAAATGATTTTGATGAAGTTATTCTTGGAAAAGATGAATACTTTGTTTTAGGAGATAATCGGGCTGTATCAAAAGATTCTAGATATTTAGGACCTATAAATAAAAAATATATTGATGGCGTAGCAAAGATAGTTTTATATCCTCCAAGTAAACTAGGAATTGTTAAATGAAAGTAATATTTCTTGATATTGATGGTGTCTTAAACGATTCAAATACTATTAAAAGAGTAAAGGAATCTGGTAAAAGGATTAAAATTAATGAAGAAATGCTTAAAAGACTTGTTAAAATAGTAAAAGAAACTAATGCTAAAATAGTTTTAAGTTCTACTTGGAGAGGTTTTTTTGATAAACAAAATAATAAAATTATTCCTATATATGAAGAGGGTTATTTACTAGAAAACCTTTTTCAAAAACATGATTTACATTTTTTTGATATAACACCATTTGATGAAAATAGAAATCGAACTAAAGAAATAAATATTTACTTAAATAATCATCCTGAGATTGAAGATTTTATAATTATTGATGATGAAACTTTTGAAGATCCAAACTTAACTTGCAAACATATAAAGACTTTCTATTTTGGAGATGAAGATAAGACAGGTCTTTGTGATTATCATGTCTCTTTAGCAATTACTATGCTTAATCAAGATAAAAAGTTAAAAACGAGCCTTTAAAGCTCGCTTTTATTATTCAACTGATTTTAGTGAATCAATCATATCAATTTTCTTTAATGTCTTATTCATAATAGTTTGTACTATAAGGGAAAATATTAGTGTTAATAATATACATATTATATAACTTAAAGGTCTTATTTCTCTTAAGAAAACGATATTATCAGTTTCTGCTGTATTCATTATAAAGATATGTAAATATTTACCAAAGATAAGACCATATATTATTCCAAAAAGAGTTAAGATTAAGATTTCTCTATAAACAAAGATATTTATCTCTTTATCATAAAAACCTAATACTTTAAAGGTAGCAATTTCTCTTTTTCTTTCACTTACGTTAATAATTGTTAAATTATATAAAACAACAAAGGCAAGTAGGGAAGCAAGTACAACAATTAATATAATGATTTTATTTAAGCCATGAACAAACTCATTAAAGGTTCTGACAATATCTTCGGTATAGTTAGCAATTAAGATATTGTATTTACTAAGCTCTATTTTATCATCTATTTTACCATTTCCGATAATACTGTTATAACTTATTTCTTCTTCGAATATTTTTTCATAATAATTTTTATTAATATAAATATAATGGGATACATAGTTTTCAGTAATATCATTTACTTTTAAAATAAATAGTTCATTATCAGAGTTTCTTATTTTAATACTCTCACCAATTTTAACTTTTAATAAGTCAGCAGTTTGTTTTGAAATGATAGCTCCATCATCTTTAATAGTTATTTTTTTATCATTAACAACACTTTTTAAGTTAACATAGTTATTAAAGTTTACAGAATCTTTTGGGACTATTAAAAAGATGTCTTCAGTTTTATTATCAAAAGTGAAGGTAAAAGCCTCCTGATTTATTAAAAGAGGATTAACAATTTCGTTTTCTCTAAATAGGGTTAAAATATTACTAGGGATTTCTTCAACACTATTTTTTAAAATATACATTGAATCATATTTAATAATGTCTTCATATTGTAATTTAGATATTGTATAAATACTATCATTGATACCCATTCCGGCAACAAGTAAAGCAGTACAGCCTGCAACACCTAAAACGGTCATAATAATTCTCTTTTTATATCTAAAGATATTTCTAACGGTTGTTTTCCACATAAAACTTATTCGACTCCAAAGTTTTGGAAATCTTTCAAAGAAAACTTTTTTACCAACTTTTGGAGGTTTATATCTAAGAAGGGCAGCAGGCATATTTTTAAGTTCTTTATAACAAGTTGTTATTGATACAACTAGCATAATAATTAAAGTTAATAGAATTACCATTGAAAAAGGTAAGGGAGATACAATTGTAATTAGTTTTGGTACATAATATCTTGATAAAAATACACCATAAATAATTTTAGGAATAAAGGCATATCCAACAACTAAACCAAGTGTTAGACCTATAAGTCCTGAAATTAATACATAAAGAATATACTCAAACATAATCGCCGAAGTTGAAAAACCATTAGCAAGTAATATCCCCATTTCAGTTCTTTCTTCTTCTACAATTCTATTTAATGTGTTTGATACCATTAATATAACAACTAAAATAAAGAAAATGGGTAATACTTTTGAAATAGCTTCAACTTTAATGATATCTTCTTTATAACTAATATAACCACTATTATCTTTTCTATTAAGTAAATACCATTTAGGTTTTTCAATATTATTAAGTTCTGCTTTTGCTTCAAGTATTTTTTCATTAGCCTCATTTTTAGCTTTATCGATTTCAATTAATCCATCATTATATTTATTATAGCCATCAGTTATTTTTTCATTAGCACTTGCTATTTCTTTTTTAAAAGTTAAATAATTTTGTTCAAGCACGTTTTTATTATTATTTATTTTAATAAGATTATCTTTCATAGTATTAAGAGCATTTAATTTTTGCTCCAAAAGAGTAATGTTTGTTTTTATATTATTATATTCATCAGAACCCTCAGGAAGCGTTAATAATAAATTATTTAAATTAGTTATTTCTGTTTTAGTGTTAATAATAACCTCATCAATATTATTTTCATTAGCACCAAGCTTATTCATTTCAATTAAAAGGTTATTTCTTTGATCATTTAAAGTTATTAAATTAGAATCAAAGAAAGTTGTTTTCTCAGCGGTTAAATCATCTGTTTTCTTTTTTTCATTATCTAGTTGTTTCTTAGATTTTTTTAAAGTTACTAAATTATCTTTTATTTTTTCATTTAATTCGTTTTCTATTTTAATAATTTCATTACTTGCTTTTTCAAGGATTTCCTCATATCTAATTGTTTCTCGAATGGGTTTAATTTTTTCTAATTCTTTTTTAAGAGGTTTTAAAGCTTTATTATATTCTTCATAATAAGAGCTTTTTTTCTTAGTTGCATCAGATAACAGATAAATTTCAGTATAAAACTCAGAGATAAAAACATCCTTTTTAACAAAAACATATGATATTAATTTTCCATTACCAATATTTGAGATCCCTTTTTCTTCTCTAATATATAAAGGTGATTTAATAAGACCTACAACTTTACATTTGTTAATAGATAAAAAACTTTTCAAATCATCATTTTTAAAAATAATTTCATCTTTTAATTTATATTTATAATAATCTGCAAGACACTCATTGTTCTTTTTTGGCATTTTACCTTGCATTAAAACAACATTATTAACTTCTTTTTCAATAGCATGAACCCTAATTGATTTTCCTGAATCAAGTACATCTACAGAGTATGAAGGAATTGCTTTTTCGACATTATTAATGCCTTCTAAAGATTTAACATCACCTTTTGTAAGACCATGAGTACTAGTAATTTTAAAATCCATTAAATTGTTTTTATCATAATAGTTATCTGCTGTAAAAAGCATTCCTGCAGTTGATTCATAAAGTCCAATGAAAACACTTATACCAAGTGCAATAATAAGCATTATTGAGGTAAAACGTCCAATAGAGTTTTTAATTTTTAAAAAAACATTTTTAATAAGCAAAATCATTACCAATCAATCTCCTTAATTTTAAGAGGTCTTTTATTAATTATTATTTCTTCTACGGCACCACTACGCATTTTTATAACTTTATCTGCTATTTTAGATATTGATACGTTATGAGTAATAATTATTACTGTCATACCATATTCTTTGCATGTATCATATAAAACTTCTAAAACCTTTTGTCCTGTTTTTGAATCTAATGCACCAGTGGGTTCATCACAAAGTAATAGTTTAGGTTTTTTAGCTAAAGCTCGAGCTATAGCAACTCGTTGTTGTTCACCTCCAGATAATTGTGAAGGAAAGTTATTCATTCTATCTTTTAAGCCAACTGATTTAAGAACTTCTTTAGCAGGAAGAGAATCTTTACAAAGTTGAGAAGCAAGTTCAATATTTTCTAATGAAGTAAGGTTAGGTACTAAATTATAAAATTGAAAGACAAAACCAATATCATTTCTACGATATTTTGTAAGTTCTTTTTTATTATATTTTGTAATATCTTTACCATCTACCATTATTTTACCAGAATCACAAGTATCCATTCCACCAAGGATATTTAAGATAGTTGTTTTTCCAGCACCTGAAGGACCTAAAACTACAGCAAATTCTCCTTCATTAATACCAAATGAAACTTTGTCTGCAGCGGGTATGACAATATCTCCCATTTTATATTTTTTTGTTATTTTGTCTAGCTCTATATACATAATAATTCCTCCATATTAAAGATGTAATTTTATCTATTTTTATATTATCACATATTATTAATAAATGCTTTAAAAAAAAGTAAAATATGATATTATAATAATAAATAAAGATATGGAGCATATTATGAAAGAAAAGAAGGGATTTACAATTATCGAGCTATTAGTAGCATTAGTAATATTAGGAATATTATTTACAATAGGTCTTGTAAGCTATAGATCGATAAATATGTCTGTAAGACAAAGACAATACGAAAATGTAATTAAAAGAATTGAAGCAGCTTCATTAAAATATGCATCCGAAACAAATGCAAAAGTTTTTACAGTAAAAATGATAATTGAAAAAGGTCTATTATTAGCAGATGGAAATAGTAATACAATCTATTCACCAGTAGATAAGACTGATTTAGGCTGTTATATAATAAATATGATCGATGGTAAAGCAGTTTTTAATAGAAATAGCACTGGAGATTGTTCTGATTTAAATGAGGTAGAAAACCTAGATTTTCAGCTTAGATATGTAGTATCAGGTAGTTGTAGTGGCAATCCTCGGGTTTGGACTAACACAAATAAAGTCCTTTGTATTACATCAAATACCAAAGATGTAAGTGGTATCGAAGAAGTGTATTGGTCAACAC
>JAAZKW010000046.1 GCA_012799635.1 Mollicutes bacterium | reverse complement strand
ATTATATTCATGTGATTAATTCATCTCCTTTATTTTTGTATTTTCAATTCAATTATAGGACAAAAGATGAAATTAATCACTTTTTTATTGACTTTATGTTTTCACCCGTACTTTGGAAACACTATCATTATATTCTTGTTATTTGAGATTTGTGATATTATAAGTTATAATATTTTATGAGGAGTAGTTATGGGCTACAATATTTTACCTGCAGATCGATATAAAGTAATTAGTAAGACGATATTAAGTGATATTGATAAGAAAAACTTAATGGGTTTTTATATGCCTATTGTTGGGCCAATAGCTATTTCTATTTATTTAACTTTATGGGAAGATTTAGGTAATGATGATGAATCGCCATTTCTTTTGCATCATCATTTAATGAGTATATTAAAATGTTCTAGCAAAAGTATTAAAGAAGCAAGAGATGCTTTAGAAGCTGTGGGTTTAATAAGAACCTATGTTAAAGAAGAAAATGTTCTAATATATATATATGAATTATATTCGCCACTAAGTGCAACAGAATTATTTAATCATCCGATATTTAGTGTTGTTTTATATAACAATATGGGTTCGGAAGAATATGAAAAACTAGCTCAATCTTATCAAAAGAAAAAATATGATTTATCAGAATATACTGAAATTACTAAACAATTAGATGATGTATATGAACCTAGAAATATAAAGGAAGTTTTTGATATAAAAGAAAGACAAAACGCTGATGTTATTCTTACTAGTCAAATTGATTATGATTTGATAGTATCAAGTGTTCCTAAAAAAATATTAAATGAAAAGGCTTTAAATAAAAAAACCAAAGAGTTAATTGATAACTTATCATTTATTTATAATGCTGATACATTGAAAATGATTGAGTTTATTAGAAAAAGCTTAAATGAATATGGTATGATAGATAAAACTTTATTAAAA
Source organism: Mollicutes bacterium (assembly GCA_012799635.1). Taxonomy (GTDB): domain Bacteria; phylum Bacillota_I; class Bacilli_A; order RF39; family UBA660; genus UBA6448. Next base: position 2,746 of record JAAZKW010000046.1, on the reverse strand, counting down.
GAAACAGCTAGGAAAAACTATGAATTATCTTCAGGTAGTCTTCCGACAATTGTTTATAGATCTCAGCCTGAATATTTAAAAAAAGCTGGTGGTGATACTTCAATTAGATCAAAAGCAATAGCTTTGTTTGAAAATACATCTCCATATGATTATTTGAAAATGAAAAATAAGGGTGTAAACCCTACGGTTAAAGAGCTAGAACTTGTTGAATATTTACTTTTAGATTTAGAACTAACTCCTGCAGTAGTAAATGTATTATTAGATTATTCACTTCGTAAAAATAATAATCGTTTAACAAAAGGATATGTTGAAACTATAGCTGCGCAATGGCGTAAAGCAGGTATAAAAACCGCCACTGAGGCTATGGATTTTGCTGCCAAAGAAAATAAGAGAATGACTAAAGGAAGTAGTGCTAAAACAAAAAAAGAAGTTGATGTACCAAGTTGGTTTAATAAGGATATTGCAAAAGAAGAAGTAAGTGAAGAAGAAAAAAGTGAACTTGAAAATATTCTTAAGGAGTTTAATTAATGAAAAAGTTAAATGAGGAAATAAAAATGCCTACCAAAGTTGCGAATAAAAGGAAAGCTAGTAGAATGAATGTTAAACTAACTAATCTTATTAAAAGAATTGATCTTACTGAAGAAGAAGTTAATAATAATTTAACCTCTTTAGAAGACGCCTTAGAAGAACTAGAAAATTGTAAGAATTGTTCTGGCCTTAATAATTGTTTAAATAATATTAAAGGTTATGTATATTATCCTCAAAAAAAAGGAAGTAGAGTTACATTTGATTATATAGCATGTAAAAAATTGAAAAACCATACTGCTGAACTTGAAGAAAAAAAAGCATCAACTATTCTTGATAATGCAAGGATGAAGGATATTGATGTAACGGATAAAAAAAGAGTTAAGTTAATTAAATGGTTAAAAGACTTTTATGATAATTATGATCAAAGTAAAATAAATAAAGGTTTATATCTACATGGTAGTTTTGGTAGTGGTAAAACTTTTTTATTAGCAGCTTTACTTAATGAATTAAAAGAACAAAAAGGCGTTAGATATGAATTAATTTATTATCCAGAACTTTTAAGGAATTTAAAAAATGATTTTAGCCTAGTAGATAATAAGGTTTCTTATTTATGCAATGTTGAAATACTTGTTCTTGATGATATTGGTGCTGAAAAGGTAACAGAATGGGGAAGAGATGAAATATTGGGGACTATTTTACAACATCGAATGAATAATAATCTTACTACATTTTTTACTAGTAATTTGAACATTAATGAACTTGAGACAAGACTTGCTGCAGCAAAAGATAGCATAGATATAATTAATGCTAGTAGAATAATTGAAAGAATAAAATATTTAACAACAGATATGGAATTAATCAGTGTAAATCATAGAAATATTCGTAAATAAGCGGATATTTTTTATAGCGAACAAATATTCGTAAATTTATATTGACTTTTGTTTTTTTATAAGATACAATAAGTTTGTCAGAGTTAGTAAAGGAGAACACAATGAAGGCTTTAAAAAAAGAAGATAACAAAGATAAAGCACTTGAACAAGTACTTAATGATATTCAAAAACAATTTGGAAAAGAAGCAATAATGATACTTGGTGATGATGCACAAAAAGAAATAGATGTTACTAGTAGTGGGGCTCTTACTTTAGATATTGCATTGGGTGTAGGAGGATATCCTAAGGGGAGGATTATTGAGATATTTGGACCTGAAAGTAGTGGTAAAACAACAATTGCTCTTCAAGCTATTGCTGAGGTTCAAAAAAGTGGTGGAAGAGCAGCATTTATTGATGCAGAGCATGCTCTAGATCCAGTATATGCCTCAAAATTAGGCGTAGATATAAATGAGTTATTATTATCACAACCAGATACCGGAGAGCAAGCTTTGGAAATATGTGATGCACTTGTTAAAAGCAGTGCCATTGATTTAATTGTTATTGATTCAGTTGCAGCATTAGTTCCACAAGCAGAAATAGATGGTGAGATGGGGGATTCTCATATTGGACTTCAAGCAAGATTAATGAGTCAAGCATTAAGAAAGTTATCTGGCAATATGAATAAAACTAAAACTACAGCAATATTTATAAATCAGTTAAGAGAAAAAGTTGGAGTATTATTTGGAAATCCAGAAACGACTCCTGGTGGAAGAGCATTAAAGTTTTATTCTAGTGTTAGACTGGATGTAAGAAAAGGAGAACAACTTAAAAACAGTGATCAAATTTTGGGTAATAAGATGAATATCAAAGTAGTTAAAAATAAAGTTGCTCCACCATTTAAAACAGCTACAGTTGATTTATTATATGGTGAAGGCATATCACGTGAGGGAGAAATTGTTGATTTGGCATCTGAATTAAATATAATTGAAAAAAGTGGGGCTTGGTATTCTTATAAAGGGGAAAAAATTGGCCAAGGGAAAGAAAATGTTAGAACATTCTTAAAAAATAATCCAAAATTAAAAGAAGAACTTGAAAAACAAGTAAGAGAACATTATTTTACCAAAGAAGATTTAAAGAAAAAAGATAAATAGGTTAAATATCAGACTAAATGCAAATCATAACTATTTTATTTTTATTTATTGCATTTACTTTGATAAATAACAAAATCTTTCTAAAATTGTTTAAAAATATGTCAAAAAGTGGTATTATATTCATGTGATTAATTCATCTCCTTTATTTTTGTATTTTCAATTCAATTATAGGACAAAAGATGAAATTAATCACTTTTT
>JAAZKW010000008.1 GCA_012799635.1 Mollicutes bacterium | reverse complement strand
AAGGATAATAAAAAAATTATTGAAGAAAAATCTCCAAATACTATTGACCAAGCCATTGAAGAGACAGAGGAATATTTAAATAATTTAGAAAAAGAAAGAGCTGAAAGGAAATAAAAATATCTACTCAGGTTTTTAATCAAGGTTATTATTTAAAAGTATAGTTTTGTAATTTATTTTGTTATAACTAAGCCAATTATTAATTTTTTCTTGACAAGCGAAATATCCGTCTCAAGTTTAGCAACTACATATTATTAATTCATATATATTATTAACAAGTGGGTTATTTACGTGACTATTTAGAGCTTTTGATTGGAAGGAAATAGAGAGAAATGTAGAAAATTTAGTATAATTTGGTAGAATAATATCAATGCAAGAAATTTTTAATAAGAAAATCGAAGGACATAAAACAGTATATGTTTTTGTAGATGCTTCTAATATATGGGCGGCTCAAAAATCAAATGGGAAACTTTTAGATTATAAAAAAATTCAAAAAAAATTAAAAGAAATTTTCAATCCCAAAAAATTAGAGATTTTTTATTATTCTGCTTATCCTGCCGACGGAACAAGAAATTATGATTTAGATGGAAGGCATAAGTTTTTTACTTTTTTAAAAAAGGGATTAGGTTTTAAAGTCATAAAAAAGCAATTAAAAAGAATAAGAACAGAAAATGAAATAGGTGAGGAGGGGATTAAAGAGAAAGGAGATATGGACGTGGAAATTTCAATTGATATTATGAGCAATATAAATAACTATGATACGGCGGTTCTTTTTAGTGGTGATTCAGATTTTTAGCATTAGTTAGTTATTTAAAAAATCATAATAAAAAAGTATATATTTTTTCTTCTAAAAATAATATTTCTACAGAGTTAAGAACATCAGGAGATGGTTATTGCGACATACTAACTATTAATGATATATGGAGGAACAAATTAATAAATAAAAACACCCTCCGTTAGGAAGGTGTCTCTTGGATGTAATGCCCTAACGGTTCAAACTATGAAGTGAACCGAAAGACAATTATATAGTATTATGATATTAAAAAATTGTCAAATTATTATAAGATTATTATAATTTATTTTATTTGTTGGGTCGGTTATATGACGCCTTCAGAACTTTTGATTGGGAGGAAATTAAAGAAAACATAGCACAGCTATTGAATTAAATTGTATATTAGATATAATTTAAATATACACGCCTCAACCAGCCGAAAGGCCTGTTGAGGTTTTTATTAAATAAATCATATTTATGAAAAGAATTTTACTCATAGACGGAGAAAATTTAAAAGGGAAAATTAAAACAGTTTTTGAAAATCAAGAAGAATTTGCTCACATTAAAAATATTTTCAAAGTATTGAGAAATCAAAACGATTAATAGAAGAGCAAAGACCATTGAAGACGCATTTAGAAAGGAGTGGTTTCAAAGTAACTATGGCTGGAAATGTATGAGGAAATATTGATAAAAATGGTATTTTAATTTTTAAAGAAAAAGGAGTAGATGTGCGAATTGGAGTAGGTATGATTGCTTTAGCTTGTGATAAAAAATTTGATTCAATAATTTTAGGCAGTTCTGATTCTGATTTACAACCTGCCATTAAAGAGGTTATTAAAAGAGGAGTAGAATGTATTTATCTTGGATTTGAAACAAAACCAAATAAAGGAATGACTTGTACAACATCAAGGACTATTCTTATTAGGAATTCAGAAGTTCTAAAATTT
>JAAZKW010000045.1 GCA_012799635.1 Mollicutes bacterium | reverse complement strand
TGAAAGTTTTTTATTATCAAGATATTTTAAATAATTAATAATATTTTGTTTAGTAAGTGATTTATAACTAATCTTTTTATTGTTTAGATATTTATTAAATTCTATTATATGAGTAAAATATCCTTTATAAAAATATTTTTAAATTAATAAGAAATCCTAAATTAGAAAAAAAGATACCTAATTTTTTATCATATGAAGAGATAAGAAAAATCTTTGATAGTATTAAATGTAAAACGGTTTTAGATTATCGTAATAAACTTATAATAGAACTTTTATATGCTTCTGGTATTAGAGTATCAGAGCTTGTAAATCTTAAGTTAAAAGATTTTTCTTTTGATGAAAGGAAAATATTAATAATGGGGAAAGGTAAAAAAGAAAGAATTACTTTTTATGGGATCCCAGCAGCAAAAGCTTTAGAAGACTATTTAAAAGTAAGAGCTTCTGATAATGAATATTTATTATTAAATAAGTATAATAATAAAATAAGTACTAGAGCTATAGGACAAATAGTAGATAAAATATGTTTAAATGCCGCCGTCAATAATAATGTTTCTCCTCATACTTTTAGACATACATTTGCAACACATCTTCTTAATAATGGAGCTGATATCAAATCGGTTCAAGAACTTTTAGGACATAGTTCTTTAGATACAACCGAAGTATATACTCATATTACAAATGATTATTTAAAAAGCGAATATTTAAGGGGAATGCCTAGAAAATAGGTTGTAAATTATAGCATTTCATATTATACTAAAATAGAAGGAAAGTGGATAATAATGAAAAACGAAAATAATATCGATAAGAAAAGTTTAAATGAACTAATTCATTTATCTAAAAATTTAATTAAATTTATATATGTAGTATCAATAGTAGGAATCGTTCTTGCAGCTTTTTCATTACTTAATCTTTTAAATGCTTTTACTTTTATTAAAGGAATGTTAAGAGTATTATCACCCCTTTTTATTGGTTTTATTATTGCTTGGCTTTTTTATCCTATTCAAAAGAAACTTACTAATAAAGGTATGAATAAAGTTTTAAGTTCATTATTAATAATTCTTTGCTTAGCAGGAGTAATCTTTATTTTTATGTATATTTTTGTTCCAGTTTTAACAATGCAAATTAATGATTTTATATCATCAGTTCCTAACATCTATAAATCAGTTGCTGATTTTATAACTAATACAATTAATAAAATTCATATTAAAGGATTGGATACAGCATCATTTAAAGATGGTATGCTTAGTGCTATTCAAGATTATATTAAAGCATTTACTATGGCTCTTCCTAATGGAGTATTAACCTTTGCTAAAAACTTTTTTAGTACTGTGGGTGTAATCTTAATTAGTTTTGTAATAGCAATTTATATGTTAATTGATTTTGAAAACATTGCAAATGGTTTTTATAAACTATTTAAAACTGAAAAAAATAAAGAAGCTAAAGATTTAATTCAAAATATTGGCACTAATGCCAGAAGAGTAGTAAATGGAACGATTTTTGTTGCTTTTATGGTTTTTGTTTTTGATACCATAGGTTTTGCTCTTGCAGGGTTAAATTCTGCAGTATTATTTGGTTTCTTATGTGGTGTTACAGATTTAATACCATATATAGGTCCATATATAGGAGGAGGAATAGCAGTTATTGTTGCTTTTACTCAATCACCACTTGTAGGAGTTACAGTATTAATTATTGCAATAGTTGTTCAGCTTCTTGAAAGCTATGTTTTGCAACCTGTGATAATGAGTAAAGCTATGGAATTATCTCCAGTACTTATTATTTCAGGACTTTTATTATTTGGTCATTTTGGAGGTATAATTGGTATGATTATAGCAACGCCATGTATGGCTATAATGAAGGAAATAATAAGATTTATATGTATAAAAAGAAAAGAATATATTAAAAAAAGGGTAATAATAAAATAATGACTAAGAAAAGAAAGATATTGTTATTAATAATTGCAATATTGCTAGTGATATCATTATCATTAGCTATTTCTTATGCTTATTTTCAAACTAATGTAACTAATAATCCAACTGAAGTAGCAATAACTATCGAAGATAATTTAATCTTAGAAAATGAAACAAGAATAGAATTAATAGGTGATAAATCATCTCCCATATCAGATGGTAAAGCATTATCTTCGGATATGTTTAAAATGACCTTTCAAGTAACAAATCAAATGTCAAAAGAAGCAAGTTATGAACTTGGAATAGTACCGCTTTCTAATA
>JAAZKW010000044.1 GCA_012799635.1 Mollicutes bacterium | reverse complement strand
TTTATTTCTTGGGCTGCTTCGAATAAGAAGTTTGCTTTATCATCATAGGTTTGTTCCATTATTGTTTTATTCTTATATAATTCATTTAATACTTTCATATCCGGATTTTCGATTGTAAAATACATTAATAAAATTATAATTGACTCTACACAATCAATTACCACAATTTCTGGATAAAATTTTTGAATTATAACAGAAATAGTTGCCCCGATCATAAAAATTAAAATTGGTATCACTTTTTTCTTTGTTATTTGTTTTCTTTCTTTTATTAAAAGTGTAAAAATAATAGTTATAACAATTGCAGATAATACGTAAATAAGTTGAACATCAATTCCTTTAGTATAAAAGATTTTATTTTCAAAATCTCTATATAATTCTTGTGGCAAAAAATAAAGAATTATATATATTACGGAAATAGAACCACTTACTATTTTTTTATAAAGTTCACTATTTTTAACTTGTGAAATGGTTAATAAATACATTAATAATACTGCTCCAAAAGCATAGAAATATCCTAAAAACGATTTAAATATTACAGTAGATATAACCTTTGGTATAACATCATAATAATATGCTGCATTTTCACATAAAATATGAAGTACTAACCCCATTAAATTTAAGATTATTAAAGACTTATATATTTTATTTTCACTATTTTTTACTCGTTCTTTAGATAAATAGACAATCATCAATCCAAATATAAAACAAAAACTAAAAATAACGGCTATTGTCATTTTGGAGTATATCATCTGTATCACCTCTATTATTAGTATAACATGTATTTTTAAAATATCAAGATTTTTTCGTTAAAAAAAGAAGGTTAAATATTATTAACCCTCTTTCTGCTATAACCTAAAAGTTTTGACTTATCAACATAAATAAAAGCTTCGGTTTCATTTTCAATTGATTCAGCATCTCTTTTTCCCGATTTTTTATATGGGAAAGTATCTCTAATTTTAAAATATTCAGGTACATAATCAATGTCCCCATACTTATCATATATTATTTGTTGCAACTCGATTAATCTATTTCTAAGAAGAGTAGGATTGCTATACATTGATTGATATTTCTTTGTAAAAATTAAATGTAATGCAAACAATTTATCATTATTATCATCTTTCTTCTTTAAACAATCACATAATTTAATATCATATTCTTCTCTAACAGCTTTTTCGATATCAAAATGGAATATTGTTTTATCTTCTAGTTCTGTACAATCATCTCTTCTTCCATCAACAAATACCTCACCATTAGGAAGTATATATCCAATATCCTTAGTTATGTTCCATTCAACTCCGTTTTTATCAATATGTTTACCAAGTTTAGTTAAGGCCTCATTTTTAAAATAACCAATCATTCCACATGGAGTATTAACTATAATATTACCTCTTTGACCATAAGGTAATTCATTAAAATTATCATCAACTATAGCAATATTAACGCCCGGAAGAGGCATACCAACTGAACCACGAATATGATAAATGTTTTGTGACTGACTTGTTGTTTGTGCTCCATCCTCAGTTCGTCCATAACCTGTAAGCAGTCTTGTATCAACACCCATCTCTTTCCATTTCTCTTCAATTTGTTTTAATGTTTTTGAAACTAAAGGTTCTCCTCCAGCAAAAGGACTACCTAAATTACATAATTTTTTGCCTTTTGTTAATTCATCATCTAGTATAAACCCTTCATACATACTTGAAGTAGAAACACAATAATCTATTTTTTGATCTATAATATTTTTTACAAAAACTTCTCTTTCATAACGAGGATCTTGAAAAATTTGTAACCCTCTGTGAAGTGGTAAATGAATTGATGTACTTAACCCAGTTGCAAACCATGGTGGTACCATTTGATACATTTTTTGACCACGAAGAACATCAATGATATTGGCATCATATGAAAGAACCGAATTTTGAAAACTATCGTTTGATAAAAGGATTGGTTTTGCAGGACCTGTTGTGCCAGATGAATAAGCTAAACATATTGGATAATTTTCAATATAAGGAAAAGTTTCAGGAACTTGTTGTTTTCTACCATCTTTTATAAACTCATTCCAATATATTTCATTTTTAGGATTCAATTTCATCTTACCCGGATGTTTTAAAAACCTTAATGGACTAGAGTTTAGAAAAGGAATAACTATAATGTTTTTTATACCAGTATTTTTTATTTTATCTTTAATCTCAGGATAAAAATTTTCCATAACAATCAAAGTATCACTTTCACAATTTCCAATTGTTCTTTCCATATCTTCTTTATCAAAATGTGGTGGCATCATATTAGCAACACCGCCAATTTTTGAAAGTGCATAAATACTATAAATTGTTTCAGGAATACCTGCAGCACAAATTGTAACAAAATCATTATCCTTTATTCCATATTCGGCATAAGATTTTGATGTCTTATCAATATTTTCAAATAATTTACCATATGAAATCTTACTTAAAAAATATATTAATGCTGTTGTATTCATATATCCTTGGTTACTTTTTAAGATATCTTGATACATTGTCATATCATTTTTAATGTTTGCCAATTTTTCTTTATCAAAATAATATTCCCAAGGCTTATCTTGTGATGCATACCCTGTTAATCCAGCAAAATTAGTATCTAGTAAATGTTGCATGTAAGGATCCCTTTTAGCATCTTCTCCCCCACTTAATTCGTATATTTGTTGTTTTAAAGTTTCAATATCCATAATTTTCTCCATATGCACATAATTTAGCATAACAATCTATACTTGTCAATTTACACTTTACGAACATTTTACATTTAAATATTTTATTTAATAAGATATAATTATTTTATGAAAGAATATTATTTATTATTAGGTAATAAAAAGATAAAAATTAAAAAAGCAAGTAAGTTTTTACAAAGATTAATAGGATTAATTGGTAAAAAAGAATTTAATTATGGCCTTTTATTTAACAATTGCAACTCTATCCATACTTTTTTCATGAGAACCGAAATTGATATAATAGCATTTGATAATGATAACAAGATTATTTATTTTAAATCAAAGGTACCTAAAAATAAAATCCTTAAGATTAAAAACAATCTTAAGGATACCTCTATTATAGAACTTCCTTCGAATACGATTAAAAATCTTAATATTGGAGATAAACTAACCTTTAAAAGTAAATAAGAAATCATTAATAACAACATCATCCCCACTTTTAGCCCCAAGTTTTTTAAGTTCTTCTTCAACACCCATACCTTTTAATTTACGAGCAAAACGAAGCACTCCTTCTTCTTCTTCAAATTTAGTCATATTAAACAATTTTTCAATTTCTTTTCCTTTTATAACCCATAAATCCCCTTCTTTAGTAATTATATAGGGTTTTTCTTCTTTAAATTTTATATAAACTTTTTCTTCATAATTACTTTCTTCACAGCCCTCTTCTTTAAGGTTTTTAAGTTCATTATTTAATAAAACCATTAGTTCATCTACTCCTGATAATGTATAAGAACTTATTTCCATTACTTTTAACTTAGGAAATGCTTTTCTAAATTTTATTAAATTTTCTTTTGCATGCGGAAGATCCATTTTGCTTGCAACAATAATTTCTTTTTTATTTGCAAGGGATTTAGAATAATTTTCCATCTCTTTTCTTATTATTTTATAATCATCAATGGGATCTCTTCCTTCTTCAGCCCCCATATCAAGCATATGTAATATGATCTTACATCTAAAAGCATGTCTTAAAAATTTAAAACCAAGTCCTAAACCTGTTGATGCTCCTTCGATTAAACCAGGTAAGTCAGCCATAACAAACTCATCTTGATTTTTAAGTTTAACAACACCAAGATTAGGTGATAACGTTGTAAAATGATAACTTGCTATTTTAGGTCTAGCATTGCTTACTACAGAAAGTAATGTTGATTTACCAACCGAAGGCATACCAACAATTCCAACATCTGCTAAAACCTTTAATTCACATCTTAAATACCTAATTTCTCCTTTTTCTCCTTTTTCTGAAAATTTAGGAGCAGGATTTTCGTGAGTAGCAAACGATTTATTTCCTTTTCCTCCTCTGCCACCTTCAGCAACAACAACTTTATCATTTATATTAATAATATCTTTAATAATTAGATTAGTATCATCATCATATATTGTTGTTCCAAGAGGAACTTTAACAATTATATCATCACTACTTTTTCCATATCTATTTGAACCTTTACCATTTTCTCCTTTAAGGCCTTTAATAATTTTACGATACTTTAAATCAACAAGCGTTTTTAAATTATTATCTCCAACAAAAATAATACTGCCACCCCTACCACCATTGCCACCATCAGGTCCACCCATAGGTACAAACTTTTCACGACGAAAAGAAGTACAACCACTTCCACCATCTCCTGCTATTACTTTAATTTTAACTTCATCAATAAACATAATAACACCTTCCAACTTCAAGAGTTTATCTTAACATATTAAGACGCCTTTTACCATTTATAATCTTTTTCTTTAATGTTTGTCTTAATATCAATCTTTTTACCATCAGATATTATTACCATATTACGAGTATCACTTAAACGATACATCTTTGCCCCAATTTTATCTATTATAGCTTTGTTTTTCTTATTTGGATATTGAGGTTGAGAATTATTAGGAACAATAATATATTCTGGTTTAATTAAATTTACAAACTTCTCAATTAAATAATTATTTCCATGATGAGGAAATTTTAACATATCAACATCATAAGATATCTGAAATCTCTTTGCAGTTTCAACAATCACTTTTTCATCAATCCTATTTGCCGGTATATCTCCGGTAAACATATAAGAAGTTTCTCCATATTTAAGTATAAATACAAGAGAGTTAAGGTTTTGAGAATATACTCCATCATAAATAATTTTATTGGGTAATAATACATATATTTTTATATCACCAAATTCTAAAGCATCACCAGTTTTCAATACTTTTGTTGGAATATTATTATCAATTAATGCTTTTTTAATATATTTAGCATCTCTTTCTATACAACTTCCTCTTTCTTCACAAGTAAATATATCATCAGGATAATATGCTTTTAATACTTTAAAATTTTCTATCAAGGCTGCTTGGGCTTGAATATGATTATGATGATTATGACTACCAATAATTGCATCTATTTTACTTACCCCAAGATCTTTTAAATAGGGAACAATTATTTTGCTATTTTCATATAAACCCGTATCAATTACAATGGTTTTTTCTTTTGTTCTAATTAATATTGCATCATCTTCTTTATATGCTACCATAAAATGAATCTCAAGTTTATTAGTACTTATTAATTCATTAACAGGATATTCTTGAAAAGTTTCGGTTTTAGGATTACGATTAGGAGCTTCCTCTTCATCAGGAGGATAAAACCTTAATAAATCGCCACAATATTCAACCGATGTTAAACATTTATTACAATCTGAATAAACATTTTCACTTTTATCATAACTACTAAGTAATGATGTAAAATAATTTGTTATTGTTGGAACAAACAATACTAATAGTGCAATTATTACCTTAATTACAATATCCTTAATTATATTAATTTCATTATCTTTAATTAAATATATAACTATTTTCTTAATTATTAAAAATATTAATATACAAGGAACAATTATTTTAATGATATTTATTAAAGTTGCTAAAATCATAATTGTTTTAATAATTCCATGATCATGACACATAACAAAACTAGATGCATAAACATCTAAGTATACCAAATTAATTATAATCATCAATATTAAGTTTTTAATAAATTTCTTCATAATAAGACTTTCTTAATCAAGGTAAACCTTGTATAAAGGTAGTGTTACCTACTCCTCTCCAAGCATTCCAATAATTCATATTAGCTAAATTAGTTGTTAAAAATGAAGTATCTGTATAATAGACATTTACTAGACTTAATCTATAAAAATTAATAGTGCTCATATTTACTTCTACCCAACCAGTACCAAAAACAAGATTAGAAAATCCAGAGCCATAAGCAAAGTGAGTTAAATCTACGAAAGAATTATTAATTGTAAACGAATTTAAGTTTAAAGTAAAATTACTACCGACTTTCCCTGTACTATGAAACATTGATTGCATATTGGTTATTTTTGAGGTATTAAAATGACTACCCAAATCTAAAGTAAAAGAATCATTATTACATCCTACATTGGAAAACATTGCATACATATTAACTACTTGAGAAGTATTAAAATGTGAACCTAAATCCAAGGTAATATCTGTACTCTTTTGTCCTGCATGCGAAAACATAAATGCCATACTACCAGTTACTTTGGAAGTGTGAAAATGAGAACCTAAATTTAAGGTAAAAACGGTACTATTAAAACCAGCTTGCCAAAACATTCCTCTCATATTTGTTACATTTATAGTATTAAACTTACTGCCTAGATTTAAAGTAAAAACATCACTGGCTTTTCCTGTGCTAGAAAACATATTTGACATATCTGTTACATTTGAGGTATTAAAATCAGCTAAATTTACGCTTTTTAATCGATTACATTCTATTGAAGATAAAGTCGAGTTACTAAATGCATAAGACATATTTGGGCCTGGCCTTATTTCATTTCTTTCTCCGATATAAAGATTATTGCCTTCGGTCCATGTTACGATTACATCAACATCATCTACATCAGCAAAAAAGGCCATATTAATATTTTGAAAGTCTGTTGGAATCTTTGTATTTAAATCTACTGAAAAAATATCGGTTACATTATTGACATCGACACTTTGATTTCTTGTCAAATCAATTATTGAATTACCCATATTAGTAGATAATTTTGGCAAGGTTAAGATATTATTTTGTATATTATTAAGAAATTTATCAAAACTTGGTGGTAATTGAACAACCCCTACTAAAGTAAGCTGTGAATCATATTTATGAAAATATGAATATGAGGGTATATATATATTAATAAGAACATTACAAAACATACTATGCTTATCATAGTTATTTTTAACTTCAATGACATATTCTCGAATTTCTTTCTTACCTTTTTCATATATATCATTAGTATATCATTTACCTAAGTAAAAATAAAGAATATCTTTTAAAATAAAATAGAAACAACTTGATGTTTCTATTTAGCATATACACTTACTTTTTTCTTGTTTTTTCCTAATCTTTCATACTTAACTACTCCATCAATGGTAGCAAATAAAGTATGATCTTTACCCATTCCTACATTAGTACCGGGATAAATTTTAGTTCCTCTTTGCCTATATATGATACTTCCTGCTGTTGCTTCTTGTCCATCAGATAACTTAGCACCTAATCTACGACCAGCAGAATCACGATTGTTTTTAGTAGAACCTTGAGCTTTAACTCTAGCAAAACGTTGAATATTTAATTTATAAAACATATTAATTCTCCTTTACTTTTATATTTTTAGGATAATCTTTTTCTAATGATCTTAATAAATCAATCATATTGTTTATTAAACTATTAGTTATTTCATCATCTTTTAATAGGTTAATTTTCATAATATCATTATCAATTACATCAATAGCATTTTTATCTATCCTTTTAATAGCATTAATAGTTGTATATATAATTGAAGATGCACTAGCACATACAATATCTTTGCCATATACATTACTATTAGCATGACCTACAATAGTAATTAAGTTATTTGTTTTAATTACTTTAATCATAACTTAACCATTAATTTTCTTAATTTCAACCAATGTATATGGTTGTCTATGACCTTGAGTTTTTCTAAACTTTTTCTTAGGTCGATAATGGAAAACTTTAATCTTTTTACCACGTCCATTTTTTATAACTTCAGCTTCAACACTAGCACCTTTTATAAAAGGCATACCAATTTTATCATCAATCATTAACACTTCATTAAAAGTAACTTTATCTTTAGCTTCTTTATCTAAAAGTTCAATATATATTTTATCGCCTTCGGTTACACAATACTGTTTTCCACCAGTTTTAAATATAGCTTTCATTTCTCTTTCCTCCTTTATTATTATAAGTCACACCTTTAAGGTAAGATTAAATCTTTTTTAAAACCTTTTTAGAGTGGATGAAATGACTTAAAGCATACATATTTTATCAAATACTATTAATCATGTCAAACAAAATGAACTAATAAAATTTTTTCTTGCCTCTAACTCTTGCAAGAGCATTCTCTTTGATTTTAAGAACTTCTTTAAAATAATCTTCAGTGGGAGGAGCTCCTGTTATATTTAAGCAATAAAATAAATAATTTAATTCTTCATATAGTTCACGTCGCTTTACATCCAAATAATTTAAAAAATTATGAGAGGCTATTGTAAGTATTGCTCCATTTTCAACAATTCTCTTTCCGCCACATCTTTCTTCGGTTATATGATGAAAAGTAAACATGTTTTTTTTAGTTTCCTTATCAAGCATCCAATCTATTCCATTTGGCTTATAAATCTCAAACATTCTTATTAATATAGGATCAATATAATTTTTCCTTTTATTATGTTTTTTTACTCCCACTTTGTTTTCTCCCTATTATTAACTATTACTTGTATCTTCACATATATTTGCTATATTTGGCATCTTTTTATTAGCAAAAATTATGTTTTCATTTTTACATAAAATTATGTTATATTTTTCTTTTTCATATAATATATCTTCAGTATCAGGAATAAGTGCTTCTTCTTCATTTTGAATTAAACTCTCAATAGTTTCTCTTTTATCAGTAAGTAAATAATCTATAGAATAAATATTATCTTCAGTATATTTATAATAAATTCCAGAAAGACCCGCATAATAAATTTTATCGTTTGCTAAAACTTTATTATAAGTATTTATTTCATTTACTATTAAGGTATAATTATCATAAATCTTACTTTTTATAATTTTACAATTATTTAATATAATTTCTTCACTATCTTCAGTAATTTTATAGTTTGATACATATCCAATTACTTCAATAATGTCATAAATATAAAAATCATTCGGAGAAATTTTGATATCACTTAAAACCACCTTCTTACCTGTATCAAAATTTACATAACCATTTAATGTATTATCTTCATCCTTATTATATGCATTTAAACTTAATAAACTATCTCCTACTATGGTGTTAATCTTTCCTGTTAAATGAATAAATTTATTTTTAGTATAGCGATAACTTTCCTCTGGATTTTCAAGATATTCATTAATATCAGTAACTTTTATATCATCATTTTTACACATATATTTATAATTTGTTCCCTTTTGAAAATAATATTCTTTATCACAAGTTACTACATAATAAAAAATGCCATTGTAATTAACAACTTTATTTGAACTTTTATTTTTAATAGCTATAATCGGAGGTTTTTTAAACAGATTTGATACTCCAATATCAATAAAATAAAAGGCTAACATTAGTATAATAGGAATTAGTATTATCCTAATTAATGAATGTTTCATATTTATGATAATACCTAAACTAAGAATAATAATTCCTACTAATAAAGATATTAGTTTTAAAACAAGATAAGGAACAATAAAAAAAGGAACAATGCTAAGAAATAGTCCAAGAATAATTAAGATTGATTTTATTTTCTTCATATTTCCTCCTTTTTAAATTATTATGGGCATCCAGGGATGTCAACCTCTTCCCAGCCATTATATGATAAGCTAAGATTATTAATCGTTGTAACCGTATATTTATCTTCTCCTGATATATTAAAACTATGTGTGGCATTACTAACAGCAGTAGAAGGATTATTATAATCATTAGCAAAAGCGGTTCTATCAAATGTATTCGAAGATAAACCATAATTATAAGCCAAATATGGTGCATAAGAACCAACAGGTGCTGCAAGATTATCAGTCAACTTATGACATCCACCAGCTATTGGAGGATCTAAATCAGGAGTAATGGTAAATGTTAGATAATGAGTATTTGGAACACCAGATGATGGTGTTGGATCATAAGTTTTGATTGCATATGTTCCTTCATAAACCCCAGAAAGAGTAAAGGATCCATTACTGCTTGATGTTGCTGTTACATTATTATTTTGAAGTAATGTAAGAACAATATTATCATTTCCTGATGAACCATGAACCATTCCATTTAAATTAAATTTAGATTTAGTTACTAGTGTTTCTTGTTTTATAGTAATATCAATATTAACTATTTTATTTTGATATTTAACAGGCGTGCCTTCAGCTAACCATACTTTTAAAGCATATGATTTAGTTTGATTATTTGTTGTTCCTTCAAAGGTATCAAAAGCTAAAAAATATTTTGCTGAATAAACATTTGAAGCACCTATCTCCTCTACTGTAAGATCTGTTATTTCAACTGGACCTGCTAGTGGTGTTGATAAAGGATTTCCACCACTCATTGGATATAATGCTACATGAATATATTCTAATGGTAATAAGGTCGTAAGATCAGCAATATTTTCATAGTCATAACCTATTAATATTTTATAAAAAACCTTATATATATTGTTTTTATTTATAGTAATAGTTGAATACTGCGTTTGAGCCATTCCATCTGTATCACTCATTGGTTCCATACTTCCAAGATTAAGCCCTGTTATTGTTAATGTTGATGTTAAATTGCCTGTAGTAATTGTTTCTTTAGTTTGAGTTATTTTTTTACTTGCAAAATAAGAATAAGAAGCATTATAAAGAAGAGCACTTAATGAAATAAGTCCTATTACTAGTACTGTAAATATCCATATTTTATACTCCTTCATCTTACCACCTATTATAATAATACCATTTTAATAAATACACTTCAATATCCATTAAGAAAAAGGAGTTAATTTTTATTTTTGAAAACACGTGCCATCTTCTTTTCTTGGTGTGAAGCCACCAAAAGATAAACACAAATTATTAATCTCCGAGGTTTGAAGAGTATCTTCACCATATATTTTTAAACTATTATGGGCATCCAGATCCAGGAGTCTCTACTTCTTCCCAGCCATTATATGATAAGCTAAGATCATTAATTGTTGTAACCGTATATTTATCTTCTCCCGATATATTAAAACTATATGTGGCATTACTAACAGCAGTAGAAGGATTATTATAATCATTAGCAAAAGCGGTTCTATCAAATGTATTCGGAGATAAACCATAATTATAAGCCAAATTTGGTGCATAAGAACCAATTGGAGCTGCAGGATTATCAGTCAACTTATGACATCCACCAGCTATCGGAGGATATAAATCAGGAGTTATGGTAAATGTTAGATAATGAGTATTTGGAACACCAGATGATGGTGTTGGATCATATGTTTTGATTGCATATGTTCCTTCATAAACCCCAGAAAGATTAAAGGATCCATTACTGCTTGATGTTGCTGTTACATTATTATTTTGAAGTAATGTAAGAACAATATTATCATTTCCTGATGAACCATGAACCATTCCACTTAAATTAAATTTTGATTTTGAAATAAGGGTTTCTTGTTTTAAAGTTATATCTAAATTGATTATCTTGCCATCATATGACTCTGGTATTTCTTCTTTTAACCACATTTTTATTGCATATGATTTAGTTTGATTATTAGTTTCTAATTCAAATGTATCAAACGCTAAAAAATATTTAGCAGAATATACATTAGTTGGATCTATTTCTTCAACAATAAGTTCTGTTATTTCTAAAGGACCTGCTAGTGGTGTTGATGATGGAACTCCTCCTTCTATTGGATATAGAGCTACATGAATATATTCTAATGGTAATAATGTTTCTAAATCTGCAACATTTTCATAATCATAACCTATTAATATTTTATAAAATACTTTATATACATTGTTTTTAGTTAATGTTATTGTTGCATAATTAGTTTGGGCCATACCATCTTCATCACTCATTGGTTCCATACCACCTAGATTAAGCCCTGTTATACTTAATGTTGAAGTTAAATCTCCAGTTGTTATTACTTCTTTGGTATGAGTTATTCTTTTATCTATAAAATATGAGTGTGAAATATTATAAAGTAGCAGGCTTATTGAAATTATGCCTACTACTAACACTGCAAATGATAATGTTTTATACTTTTTCATACTACCACCTATAGTAATAATAACATTTTTAAATATACTCTTCAATATCCATTTTAAAAATACAAATTATTTGATAAGATTAAAGTGGTGATAATTATGAATGAAGAAATTTTTAGAGAATATGATATAAGAGGGATTGTTCCCAAAGATATAAATGATACAACAAGTTATATTATTGGGAAAGCTTTTGCAAGTTATATTAGTGATAAAAAGGTAATTATTGGTCATGATAATAGACTTTCATCAAATAATATTAGCAATAATCTTGTTAAGGGTTTACTTGAATGTGGAGCTAATATAACTGATTTAGGATTATGTACAACTCCAATGTATTATGCTATGAAAAAACATTTAAATATTCAAAATGGTATTATGATAACTGCCTCGCATAATCCTAAAGAATATAATGGTTTTAAGATATCATTTGATATAATTGGTAATGCCTATGGAAAAATGATTACTGATTTTAAAGATTTCACTTTAAAAGGTAATTTCAAAAAGGGTATTGGAAGTTATAAAAAAATATCTTCTGAAGAATATTATTTGAATTTAATAAAAAACAGTATTCATTTAGGAAATCAAAAAATAAAAGTTGTTGTAGATACTGGAAATGGCACTGGATCAATTATTATAAAAAAAGTATTAGACTTATTTTCAAATATTGAATATAAATTAATTAACGAAATATCTGATGGTTCTTTTCCAAATCATCATCCTGATCCTTGTGAACCAGAAAATATGATTGAACTTGGAAATACAGTTAAATCACTTGGTTATGATCTTGGTATTGGTATTGATGGGGATGCTGATCGTGTTGGTGTTGTTGATGAAAATGGATTGTTTGTACCTGCAGATAAAGTTATGATTATTTTATATAAATATTTACATAAAAACTTTAAAGTCAGAAAAGCAATTATGGATGTTAAATGTTCTAAAGCTTTAATTGATGAAACTAAAAAATTAAATTTACCTTTAGAAATATATCGAACAGGAAATTCATATATGAATAAAAGAATCCATGAATTAAAACTAGATTTTGGAGGCGAATTTTCAGGACATCTTTGGTTTTTAGATAAATGGCCAGGATTTGATGATGGAATATATGCTGGTTTAAGAATTATAGAACTTTTATCAAAAGAGAACATATCGATAGCAAAAGAAGTTGATAAAATGCCTAAATATTATAATACTCCAGAAATTAAAATACCTGTTGCAGATAATAAAAAAGATGATGTTGTAAATAAAGTTAAATTATATTTAGATAATAAGAAGATAAAATATAACGATATCGATGGTATTAGAGTTGATTTCCCCGATGGTTTTATACTTATTAGAAAAAGTAATACCGGGCCTAACCTAACAGTTAGATTTGAAAAACAAAATAAAGAAGAGTTGGAAAAAATAAAGAATGAATATTTAGAATTAATAGACAAAATAAAAGGATAAGTTATGATTTCTTATCCTTTTTAAATTCTTCTTTTTTAGGCTTATCTTTTGGTTTAGGAAGAGCTTCTTTTCTTGATAGATTTAATCTGCCTTTATTATCATAACCTAGAGATTTTACTAATATTTCATCTCCTACCTTAACCATATCAGAAGGTTTTTCGACTCTTTTATAATCAAGTTGTGATACGTGAACAAGTCCTTCGACGCCAGGCCAAAGTTCTACAAAACAACCAAAATCTTCTACTTTAACAACTTTACCAGTATATACAACATTTTCTTCTACTTCTCTTGTAATATCTTGAATCATTTGACTTGCTTTATCAATTACATCTTTATCCATATGATAAATAATTACTTTACCATCATCGTCAATATCTATTTGACAGGAATCTTTATCATTTACAAACTTTGTATTTGATGATTCTAAAATAATCTTAGTTATCATCTCGCCACCCTTACCAATTACATCTTTAATCTTATCAGGATTAATTGTAAATATTTCAACTTTTGGTGCATATTTTGAAAGTTCAGTTCTTGGGACTTTTATTGCACTTTCCATAACATCAAGAATTTCCATTCTTGCTTTTTTTGCTTGAGCTAAAGCTTCTTTTAAAATAGCTTTTGTAACCCCTTTAATTTTAATATCCATTTGAAGAGCTGTAATACCTTCACGAGTTCCTGCCACTTTAAAATCCATATCACCCATATGATCTTCAAGTCCTTGAATATCAGTTAAAATAGTATGTTTTTTACCATCAGACATCAATCCCATAGCAATACCTGCAACTGGAGCTTTAATTGGAACACCTGCTGCCATAAGTGATAAACATCCCGAACAGATTGTTGCTTGAGATGATGAACCATTTGATTCAAGAACTTCGGATACAACCCTAATTGTATATGGGAATTCCTCTTCAGATGGAATAACAGATAACAACGCTCTTTCACCTAAAGCACCATGTCCTATTTCTCTTCTTCCTGGAGAACCATATCTTCCTGTTTCTCCTACTGAAAAATTAGGAAAATTATAATGAAGCATAAACCTTTTAGTATCTTCGATACCAAGTCCATCTAGGATTTGATGATCAGATAATGGACCTAAAGTAGTTGTTGCTAAAACTTGGGTTTCACCTCTTGAAAATAATCCCGAGCCATGAGTTCTTGGTAATAAATCGATTTCTGCTAGTAAAGGTCTTATTTCATCCATTTTCCTTCCATCAGGTCTAATATGCTTTTCAATAATTAGTCTTCTTACTTCTTCAGCTTCAATTTGATCTACTACTTTTTTTACATCTTTAATTATTTGATCAAAATCTTCATTTCCTTCATAAACTTCTTCAAAATGATTTACTGTATTTGCTTTTAATTCATCTATTGCAGTATATTTTTCAAGCTTACCTTTAATTTGAATAGCTTTTGTCATATCTTTTGCCACATAATCTTTTACTGCATTTAGCAATTCATCATCAATAGTTACTGGTTCTAATACAACCTTTTCTTTACCTACTTCCTTAATTATATTATCTTGAAAGTCACATAAAATCTTAATATTATCATGAGCAAACATTAATGCCTCAAGCATAGTTTTTTCAGATATTTCCTTGCTACCTGCTTCTACCATACAAATTGCATCCTTACTCCCAGCAACAGTTAATGATAATGGACTAATCTCAGTTTCTATTGCTGTTGGATTTATAATAAAGTTATTATTTTCATCCATTCCAACTATAACACCTGCAATTGGTCCATCAAAAGGTATTTCAGATATTCCTAAACAAAGAGAAGAACCTAACATTGCTGCCATTTCTGGTGAATTATCTTGATCAACTGATAAAACAGTATTTACAACTTGAATTTCATTTCTTAAGTTTTCATCAAACATAGGCCTTATAGGTCTGTCTATTAGTCTTGCAGCTAAAGTAGCTGCGTCGGTTGGTCTTCCCTCTCTTCTTATAAATCCTCCAGGAATTTTTCCTACTGAATATAGTTTTTCTTGATATAAAACTTGTAAAGGAAAAAAATCTTGAGTAACTGGAGTTTTTCCCATAACACATACAGAAAGCACAACGGTATCACCATATCTAACAAGGACTGAACCATTTGTTTGTTTAGCAAGCATACCAACTTCTACAGTTAAATTTCTTCCTAAAAAATCTAATTTAAATTCTTTTTTCATATTTCCTCTTTCTTAACAAAAAAAGACACTAAAAATTTTTAAAGTGCCTATTTATTATTTTCTTAAATCTAATTTTTTAATTACATTACGATAACTTTTAACATCATTATTTTTTAAATATTCAAGTAGTTTTTTTCTTTTACCAACTTTAATTAAAAGCCCTCGATTTGAATGATGATCATGAGTATGTTCTTTTAAATGTCTAGTAAGTTCATTTATTTCTTTTGTTAAAATTGCTATTTGAACTTCAGCAGAACCACAATCTTTTTCATTCTTAGCAAATTCTTTTACAATCTTTGCTTTTTCTTCTTTTGAAATCGCCATTAAATCCTCCTTTATTTATATAATAAATCCGTTTAAACTGAGTAAGGAATCAAGGAAAAATCCAAACTAAGTTAAAACTTCTTAATAATTATATTATAGATATTACTAAATTGCAAATATAACTTATATACCACTTTTTCTAACACGACCAGTAGCTTTTTCTAATATCTTTAATTCTTCATACACACTGTTCAATTCTCTTAATTCTTCTTGCTTTTCTCTAATTTCCGAAAGTCCATTACAATAATCTATTAATGATAATGTTAATAAAGTTAAAGAAATTAGTGTTGGTAGAATATAATCGTTTGATGCCGCTGATGTTTGAAGATATTCTTTATACGATACTAGAAAAAGGCTTAAAAAGCCAATAAGTGATATTCCCGCAGTAATTGCAGAAGCTTTCTTTAATACATGTTCTTTTTTTAATGACTTTCCTACTGAGATAATATTATATTGTTTTTCTTCTAAAAGACTATTAACATTATTTATCTTTTGTAACATATCAAAGTACTTAGAATCAAAACAATATGGATTAGTATTTTTTATAAATATACCATGATTATTTGAAATTGGTTCATAATCTTTAATTGGTTCTTTTAAAATAGCTAAACGCCCCTTCTCATCATAAACGATTTTTTGATCTTCTGGCAAACACAAATCAGGCATTGGTATTTTAGTACTAAACTTACTCCAATCACCTGACATATTCGGATCAAGCATCTTAAACACATTAAAACCGTTATATCTTTTTATAGTATTTGTAAATTCAGCAATATCTGTTAAATAAAGATTATTATCAAAATATTGAGAATAAACCTCTAAATGTTTTTCTTCGGGAATAGGAAATATACTCTTATAGATGTTTTTATAATAACCATCTGGGGTAAATACTTTTTCTATTACCTCTGAAGAAATAATTGTAATCTCTTCTGGGCCACTTTCCTTATCAATCCATCTTATTTTTATTTCAACATTTGGATTTAAACTTTTAGTGGCATTTACTAAATCTTTAGCTACAGCAAGCTCCTCTCTAACTAAATAATAATATTTTTTATCTGTTACTTTCATATTAACTTCACCTTTTTTCCACAATTATACCATTTATCTTTCATTAATTTATCAATGTGTTTCCTTTCGATAGTATATTATATTGGAAAAACATATCTTTGACAAGATATAATTTACAAAACATATAAATATATACTGAAGAAAAACAAAAAAGAAGCTGTTAAAACAAATAAATGAAATATTCCATGCATGTATTTTACTTTCTTGCCAAAACCATAAAATATTGTTCCCACAGTATAAATAATACCCGCTGCAAGCATTAATTTTAATGCCATGGGATTTAAGGCTTGGATTACTCCTTTAAAATTAAAAATTACCATCCATCCCATAACTAAATATAAAATCATACTTAAAACTTTATATTTAATCATATCTATTGCTGTTATAATTAAACCAATAATAGCACATAACCATATAACCATAAATAAAGACCACCCCATAATAGGATTAAAAGGCCTAAGTGCAACTAAAGCATATGGTGTATATGTTCCTGCGATAAGTAAATATATACTACAGTGATCTATAATTCGATATACTTTTTTGGCCTTATTTACTTTTAAAGAATGATATAAACAAGAATTAAGATATAAGATTATTGATGTTGTCCCATATATACAACTTGATACAATAGCATACACATCTTTAGATTTTATTATGCATAATACAAGTAATACAATTGAAAAAACAACACCTATTCCATGAGATATAGCATTAATTAATTCTTCAGATAAAGTGTATTTAGGAATGTTTATTTTTGGAAGAAATTCTTTAAAACTTTTCCCTTTTCTTTTTGGTATATTTTTAAGATAAAAAGTTTCTTTATCTGAAAAATATCCCTTATTATTTTTTAATAACTTATTAGCATTATTTAAATTAGTATAACCTATTTCTTCATCATGTAAATCTATAATTTTAATATTATTTTTTCTCATTTAAAACCTCAAAGGTATTATATCATAGCACCATTAAAAAGACTAATGCATTGACTTTAAATATTTTCTTAATAGGTCCTTTATGATTTCTTAGTATGAACTCTTTGTGCTTGTCTTTGGGTTGCCATTTCCTCAAGTTTTTTGTAATCTGTTTTAAATAAACTAGTAACAGGCATCTTTTTTAGAAAAATTACATCATTAGGAACTTCATATGGTCTAAGTTGTTTTCTTACAATCTGATCATCTCTTTCAATCATTATCTCTTGAGAACACATTAAAAGTAATTGCTCCTTTAACTCTTCTGATTCATTTATACCTTCTTTTAATACTACAAAAAGCACTGGAACATTTATTCGTTCACTATCTTCACGGGAAACTACAGCACATTGATCTACTATATCTTTTAGTTCAAAAACAAACTCTTCTATTACAACATTATCACATTTTTGAAAAACCCCATCCCAAAGTGTCTGAAAATCCCTTTCTTTCTTACCATACATTTTAAGATAGTGTTCTTCATCAAGCGATCCAAAAGTATTAGTATTAAAACCACGATTACCATATTCATCTGTATAAAATAATTCTTCGGTACTTTTTGAATCGCCAAAATATCCTCCACGAGAAACATTATCACCAAACACTATAATAAGACCCTTTTCACCATTTTTTAATACTTTGCCGGTAACTGGATCAATTATTACAACACCTATTCCAGGTAAAACCCTTCCCACGGTATCAGATTTAAGTGGCTGTCCTACAGATGCAGATAAAGTAGCAGCTAATTCTCCAGCACCTGAACCATCAGATGGGAAAACATCTGCTCCTCGTTCTTTTACAAAATTATATGTTTCCTCTTTTGCTCCAACAGCATAAGGAGTTCCCCCAGAAACCAACATCTCAAAAAAACTTAAATCCATTTCAGATACTTCCTTATTCCTACAAAGCATATGATAAAGATGTGGTGCCCAGAATGTTGCTGTTGGCTTTCTTTTAATATATTCAGCTAAATTTTGATTATTTATTTCTGTAGTAAGTAAAATGTTTTTTCTAGCCATAGTAGACATAATTGCCATGATAGTACCATATGAATGATCAAAGGAAACTAAAATCATACTCTTACCATTATTTTTGATTGGTATTCCAGTTCCAGCACCCATAGAAAAAGATGCCGCAATAATTTCGTTATTTCTAGTGATAGGAATTTTAGGCTTTCCAGTAGTACCACTTGTAATTAAATAAAAAGCTATAGCATCACCATCATTACACGTTATTATTTTACCAATTTGATATCTTGACATTTGAACAAATCTATCATAAGACCAAGTTTTTTCATCCTCTTGTTTTTGTTCTGGAGTTTTTGGATTCCAAAGAATTTTTCTATTATCAACAGAAATATTAACTATTTCTTTTAAAGTAGTACATTCCTTTTTTAAAAAAGTAATATTTTCTTGAGTAAGATTATATCCAATAAATATTTTTGCTCCTAAAAGATTAATACGATATGCTGTTTCAAGTATTGTTGCTTGAGGATTAATGGGTGATACACCTACGCCAAGTCTATTAGCAGCATACATAGCAGCATAGCTTTAAATCAAATGTTTACCAGAAATAACTAAAACATCATTTCTTTTAAGACCAAAATAAACAAGTGATTTTGAAAGTAAATCAACATGTTTCCAAAACTCATTATTAGCTATTTTCAATTCCAAAGTTTCAATTGTTCCAAATGCAACGAGCGGGGTGGATTGATGTCTGATAGCTTTTCCACTGTATTTTTACATTCTCCCACTATATTGGTAATGGGGAATAAGTCATAGCCCGTCTTTTGAAAGTCAGTATGTGGGAATAGGTTAATCTAGTGACTTTAAACTCCAAATTCCCTACGATACCAAAAATGCAAATCATCTGTCGTATGTATCTTTTCTGCTATAATAGAACCATTTACCACGTTTTTATAAAATTGCTCTTTAAAGTATTCTATAGTTAATATTTTAAATTCCCATACTCCTGGATCAAAACCCTCTGATAAAAATTTAAAACCTTTTTCATCTTCAAATATAATTTCTCCTTCTATTTCATGGCCTCTATTGGTGTCATAATATCTTATATGGCCTTGATGCATATGTACATCCATAGCTATACTAGTAAAATCATAGCTATTAGTAATTTTTAATACATAGATTGCTCTCCTATCCATCTCGCCATCTAACCTCCTACCTTTGATTAAGAAATCCTTCATATACGGGTTCATATTTATAATGTAATGCAGCTTCAATTAACTCTAAGGTAAATATCCCTAAAGTCACATCTAACAAAATATCTATTCTTGTACAGTTTTCCTTAATCCAATCACCAACATTTTCTTCTCCTACTCCCTCATAGGGATTTGTGCTATCTGATAAAATAGAAGCAGCTAAAGTACTCTTTGCTGATTTAGGATTATAGTGTTGGCTTAAAAAGCGTGCATTGCTTCGTGGTCCAGCTTTACCTATCTTTAAAAAAGATCCATTATATAAAAACATATAGACACCCATCTTCCCAGCTGGAAGGGATTCTGGGTTATGGGGCTTACCACGATTTATTATCTCTATTTTTTCTTTCTTTATTGGTTTCCCCAATATACTTGAGACATTAAAAATTAAGGAATATATCTCTTCAATTAAATTCATTTTATGCCTCCAATTCACAAATTGAAATTTACATATCATCTAATCTCCATTCCACTTAATCTTTCCAAGGCTATCAAAAAGTCTTCCCAACTATCTGGGTAAGAATTTAAACCGTGCTTCTTCAAATTTCGTCCATCTCTTACAATTTCAATATCCCAACCGCTCCCATCTAAAACATCTGGGTCTACATACTTACTTCTCCAATTGAGAAAATCAATGTTTTTAAGAGTTTCTATGAATTCAAACAAATCCGCTTTACTAGTATCTTTTATTAAAGTGCCTCTATCTTCTAGGGAGTGATTATACTCAATTCTTTTTAATTTGAAATCTATCTTTAATTCTTGAAAGCCTTGAAAGTAGCCACCATGAGAAAAATTTAAACCCTTTATTTCACCATATGCATGTTCTATAGCTTCTTCTTTATCCCACTGATTTTCACAATTATTACAATGGTATTCTGGACTATATTCTATATCAATCAGGCATCCCCCTAATTTAACTTTACCTGCAGCTTCCTGCATAATCATATCCCCACTAGGGTAGCCATATACTATTTTTACAACATCTTTAGAATTACAATAAGGACATATCTTATAATTTATAGCCATCTAAATCCCCCTAATGATTATTTCTTATAACATCTCTAAGTACATTTTTTATAGAGTTTTCAAATTTAATCATATTTGTTGTTAAAAACTCAATCATCTCTGGCCAGTCCTCTTCATTAAACACATTAACGTCCCTTAACCAGTAAGCTATTCTACTGCCTTTTCCATCATCACGTCTTTGCCAATCTAGTTGATCTCCAAAAGAAGACTCTATTTTTTCTTTTTTCAAAAGAATATCATCAAAGATTGCTTTGTTTTCTTCTTTACTTCTGCCTATTATCCAAAGCTCTATCCTTGCAAAATTATTAGTAATAACAAAACTGTATGAGATTCCAGAGTAACCACTTCCACATCCTAACCAATTGTCTTTTGATGGGCTCACATTCTTAAACAGATCCGACCTTTCATTCATGGTTTGGAGAAGTTCTGCCCAAAATTTAAGCCTTACTGCATATCTAGTCTGTTTTTTCTCTCGACTTACTAACTCTTCCTGCTTCTTATTTGCTATTTTAATTAAATAATCCTCAGCATCTATAATAGGAATAATCTGTTCAGTATCTAATAAAACTTTCCCTTCCAATTCATATGGTGTAACTTTTATACATTTTATTTTTATATTATGCTCCAAGAGCCACATAGCCGTTGATGTTACTTCTTTTCTAAAATTAGCTGCTATAAGTATTATTCGTTGATCATCACTATTGAGCTCAACCTCAGAAAAATCTTCTATCTCCAGAAATTCACATATTAGTTTTTCAGCATTAGCCTCTACACCCCAAGTATTTAAATACTCTTGAAAAATATCTCTGATATCACTCTTGGTAAGGCTTGAGCAGTAGGATGCATACTTAAGGGCCTGCCAAACGACATCCCTACCACTATCATCTAATTTGTTTTCAATAATCACAAGATTGCCATTTTCATCAATAGCTAATAGATCCAGCCTTTCTTTGGTATCATCAAAACCACTGAATTCTTTTTGTATTATAAGAAGTCTCTCCCCAAGAATATCTGTATTTTTACTTATCCATTCTTGTAGATGCTGACGTTCCTTAAATTCTAACTCTTGGAAAGTCTTTTTACTTATAGATATGGCTTCATTTTTTTCTTTGTCTATTAAAAACATCCTCTCACCCTCCTATATAAACAAAATATTTATCACACTTAAAATTTAAAAACTCTCTGTAAACCATTAGGCTAAACCTTCAAATACTTCTGTTGATTTGATGCTGTTTTCTCAATAGCTTTTATTTCTTTACCATCCATTTTATTTATCTGATTAAGGAATAGAGTTCCTAGCAATAACCTATCTTTTCTTGGAATCCTATTCCAAAGATAACCTTTAAAAAGATCTTTAACTAGAAATACTTCCCCCTCCTCCAAATTTGAGGTCTCCTTAATAGCTTCCTCTAATAATTCATTCACATCACTCATGCTGTTCACCTCTCTAATAATCTTATCGACAACATTGTTAATATAATTATACAATTTTACTTTCTTTTTTACAATCTAAAAAACCACCAATCATGAGAAGTAATCTCAATAATTAGTGGCTTGAAGAAATATTCTTATTGTTCTATATCTATCTCTGCTCCAGATTTAAACTCTACCCTAATCTTATCGTCAAATATAACTAGTCTATCTATCAGCATCCTAACCAGCCTTTCGTCAAATTCTTCAATCA
>JAAZKW010000043.1 GCA_012799635.1 Mollicutes bacterium | reverse complement strand
TGGATCACTTGTTGTTGCAACTCAATCTGTAAAAGACTTTGTAGGTAGTCAATCTATCTTAAGACATTCAACAGCAATATTTAATAATTGCCAATATCAAATGATAGGAATGTTAAAAGAAGATGATCTACTTGCATATCTAGAATTATTTAAACAAAATCCTTTAACAGATACTCAAAAGAATTTCTTAATGAGTGCAAGAAGAGGAGAATTCTTACTTAATATAGATTCTAAAAATAGATTAAGAATTTGGATTAGAGCAACAGAACTTGAAAGAGAAATGATGGGAGAGGGTGATTCAAAATGATAGATGAATTATCAACTAAAGTAACCGACTTTTTCTATGACTATGATCCATACGAATTTAAAGATAATTATGAAGATTATAATGAAGGTTTGGAGGAAATACAAAGAGTGTTATCCTCTAAATCTGAAACAAGAAATCTTATATTTAATTTAAAAGAAATTAATGATGATTTATACGGAGATGAAGATAAAACTATAAAAGAGTTTTTTGATAGAAGTTCATCTTTAATTGAAGAATTAAAAGAGTATGAAAAATCATTAAAAGAAGAATATGTATTATGAAAAAGAAAATATTAAAAATTGTATTGGGTAGTAGTACTGGATTAATAGTACTTGCTTTAGTAATACTTGTACCAGTATTAATGGTATTAGATTTTTTTGGAGCTAATATTACTGATAATTATGTAGAAAATAATATGGACTATGCAGATAGATATAAAGAAGCAGTTAATATGGCTTTAAAAAATAATAAAGGTTATGTACCTTTAACTAGAATTTTATACTTTTACTTAGAAGATGAAGAACAATCTTTTTATCAAATTTATGTAGATAATTTAGATAAAGATTCAAATAAAATGCTTCCAATAAGTGAAGTATGTGAATTACCAAAATATAAAAATTTTGATGGGTGTAGAGATTATGAAGATAGTGATCAAATTGATGAAGAACAAAATAAACCGTTTTCTCCACCAATTGATTTTAAGAAAATAACTGTTACATCTTTTTTTATGGAAGAAAGAATTGTATTTGGAAAATCTGATGTACATGGTGGATGGGATTTAGCTACAGGAAATAAAACTCCAGTTAAAGCTGTTTGCGATGGAAAAGTAACAAAGGTAAGTTTTCCTTATAAAGAAAATGTTACTAATACTTCAGGAGGTGGAGGTAATCAAATTTATCTTGAATGTGAAGTAGATGAAGATGTCACTTATAAAGTTATATATGCACATCTTTATCCAGACACAGCAAAAGTTAAAGAGGGTCAAATGGTTAAAGCTGGAGACGAACTTGCAGGTGTAGGAACGACAGGATACTCAACTGGACCACATCTTCACTATCAAGTTGAATTGAATGGAAATAAAGTTGATGGAATGAGTTTAATAGACTTTTCTGATGATACTTCAACCTTTACTCCTAACAATGGATTACCTACATATAATCCCAATCCAAGTTTAGAACTTCCATATAAAAGATAATACAATCCCCATTTAAACCCCAAACAAATCCTTTATTTATAAGGAATTATAGATATACAATCCCCAAATTGGGGATAATTTTGCAAGTGCAAAATAAGTTTGATATCACACACAAGCTAGATAAAATCTAGCGAAAATAGGTGTGTCGATATCATTCTCTTATGCTCTTTAAATATTTCTCAAAATATTTTAAATAAATGGGGATTGTATATCACAATTTGGTGATTTTGAAAGAGAGGTAATTATGCATCAATATCCGTTAAGAATCCCTGATGTGCTATGGAAACGAATTGAAGTAGAGGCAGAGTCAAGAGGACTATTTATTAGTGAAATGTTAATTGAAGTAATTGAAAAAGGATTACTAAAAATTTATGAAGAGGAGGCAAAGTATGGAAAAATTAAACCTAAACAAATTGATAGCAAATGACATAGTTAACTATGGAATGGATAAAACTACAAGCTTTAATTATATAGTTAGTCTAAATGATTTTTTAGATGACTATGATGAAGAATCAATCGATTATATTAAGTCTCATATTGGTGACATAATTGAAGCTGTACATCAAAACGAGAATGTTGTAGATCTTCAATATGATGAAGCTAGACAAGAATTTAATATGGTATTTTATTTTAATGGATTATTTAGCAAACTAGATAAAAAAATATATGATACTGCTCAAGATATGGGAATTGATTTTGAAGTGGATGAAGTATGGGAAATTTCATATAACTTAGAAAATTCTGATGAGTATAATGAAATGATTAAAAATACCATTCAAGAAAATTTCAAAACAATGGGTAGGGAGATTTAATATGGCTAATGTAAGAAAACATATTACAATCTCTGAAGAAGCTAATAAGATAGTTGAAAAATATCAAACTGGTAAAAGATTTTCTGATGCTGTAGAAAGATTAATTTTTATGGGTGAATATAATGATGAATTAGGAAGCCTTATTGATAGAAATACTAAGCTAGTTGAAAGACTAATGTTTAAAGTAAGTTATATTAGTGACCTATTAGATCAATTTTATTCTGATATGGAAATAGAAAATTTACTTAATCCCAAAAATAATAAAGCTCTACAAAAATTCAAAACTAATAGGGATAAATTAAAATATGATGACTAGTACTCCAAATGTAGTAGTAAAGAATATGTTTACACCTAGTTTTAAGAATCTTAATCATATGTATAAAACAAAATCACAAGTTCATGATTCTACAATGAATATGTTTGATTATTATGCTAATGAAAAAAAGAAAGCTTTTTTTATGTTGGATTACTTTAGTGGAAAAATTGGTAAGGATAAAGAAATGAATATCATGTTTGAAAATGGAGAATATGCTACTAAAGATGAAATCGAGAAAAGAAAAAAGCAGTATGAAAAATATATTGAAAATTCAAATATTTATAAATTAGTTATTTCTTTTCCAG
Source organism: Mollicutes bacterium (assembly GCA_012799635.1). Classification (GTDB taxonomy): domain Bacteria; phylum Bacillota_I; class Bacilli_A; order RF39; family UBA660; genus UBA6448. Next base: position 4,052 of record JAAZKW010000043.1, on the reverse strand, counting down.
AAAACTACTTAGAAGAAAATGTTGATATTAAGAAGTTTGAAAAAGATTTAGCCAAACATATTATTCCAATGTTTTTGAAGAAGTGTGGTTTTGATGATATTAAAAATATGAGTTATCAATTTTCACTTCATACAAATACTGATAATCTCCATTTTCATTTATCCTTTACTGAAAAGAAACCTAACTATAAAAGAACTTCTAGTAAAGAATTAGTTTATAGACATGCTGGTAAGTTAGATCAAAAAGAACTTGGATTTTTAAAAAATGAAATAGAACATTATATTCATAAAGAAAAGGTATTTACACCTTTACTTGAAGAAACAAATAAAGAAATAGAAGAATTGAAAAAGTATTTTAATCCTAAAGAAAAAAATTTCTTATTAAATGATAAGAAAGATATTTTATTAGAAGAGAAGATTATAAGATTGGGTGAACTTATAAACGAGAAACGAGAAAACAAGAATCAACGAATTAAATATAATTCAATTAAAAATAAAGAAATAAGAGATTTAACTCAAGAAATAAAAAGTGCTATTTTTTCTAAAAGAGATACAGAACTATATAATGATTATCAAGAATTTAAAAATAGTCTAAATGAAATAAATAAGTATTTTACTGAAGTAGCTAAAAGTAATCATTCTAAAGTGGTGGATGATTCTTTTATTAAATCAAAAAAGAAATATTTAGATAATTATGTTTTAAATGCAATAGTTAATTATGCTGGTAATAAAAAAATAACTGATAATAAAATTATCCAAGAAATTGTTTATAGAGATTATAAATCAAATAATAACAAGAATAGATTTAATACTCTTAAAAATTATTTATCTTCTTCAACTAGAACTAATAAATTTAAGAATCAATATAAGATTAAACAAGCAGTAAAAAATATTAATGATGAACTTGAAGAAGCAGAGAAAGAATTTGAAAAGCTATTTAAAGTTGATAAAGAATATGAATAGGAGGTAATATTATGGGATATAGATCTGATGTTAGAATCATGACTTCGAGAAAAGGTTTTGATGAATTAAAAAAATTTACAGATAAATATTTAAAAGATAAAAATTATACTTTTGGTAATTTACTTGATCAGTTAGATTTAAATAAAGAAACAAAATATGCAAAGTATATTGGTTGGAATTCTATCAAATGGTATGAATATTGTGGGTCAGATTATGAAGATGTCAATGCAATTATGGAAGGATTACAACACTTAAAGGAAAAAGACTTTTCTTATAGATATGCAAGAATAGGTGAATCATATGATGATTATGATGAACATTATTATGAAAGTGAAAAAGAAGAGGAACAAGATTTGGAATATCCATCTATGGAAAGATATTTTGATGATGACTATGTAATTGATAATATGAAACTCGATGCACAAGAGCCAGAGTTAACATAGAGGTATATTATGTATGATGATATATTGAAAGATTTAGAATCTAATCTAAGTTTTACATATGGAAATAATATAACTCAATATGATAGTGGATATATATGTGATGTATTTTCTGAAATAGCTGATAGTAATGTAGATATTTATACTTCTGATTTATTTGATTGGGGTAAAAATAATATGTACTATATTGATGAAGCTACAAAAGAGTTTGGAGATCCACATGATATATTAAGGCAAATACAACAAGGTCAATATTATGCTTATGAACAAGAATTATATGAAAATAAAGATGATATTATTAAGTATTTTGCTTACACATATTTAAATGATAATAATATTAAATTAAATGTTGAGCAAGAAGAAGATTTAGATGATTATTTATCTAGTGTAGACTCAAATGATAAATTAGAAGATATAATTGATTATTGCAAAAACATCAATAAGGATTATGAGATAGCATGAATATAGGATTAATAATTTTACTTGTAATAATGGTTATTTTTATTATTGGATTTATGTATATTGAACCAATATTAATGAAACATAAAGTAAAGAATGATAATGAATATGGATCTGCAAGATTTAGTACAGATAGAGAAATAAAAAAGAATTTTAAAAAAGAAAGTATATATCACATAAAAGAAGCTGGTTTTCCAGTTTCTTTTAGTAAGAATTTAAAATGTATTTATTTTGATAGAGAGACACCTCATTATGTGTATCTTGGATCTACTGGATCTGGTAAATCTGTTACAGCTGTAATACCAACTTGTACTTTTATAGCAAAAGCAAAAAAGAAAAGAAGTGTTTTTATTACCGACCCAAAAGGGGAGATTTATCAAGCAACATCGCAGATGTTTCAAAATCAAGGATATAAAATATTAACAATTGATTTTAGAAATCCTGAAAAATCTAATAAGATAAATATATTAAAACCAATAATAAAAGAATATAAAGATTATATTGAATATGAAAGATTATCTAATGAATCTAAATCAGAAGAAGATAAATTAAAATATAATAACAAATCTATGAGTAGTTTAGCAGAGACAAATAGATTAATATCTTCTCTTGCAACAATGGTTATGCAAGATAAAGTTGAACAGAAAGATCCGTTTTGGAATGAATCTGCCAAGAATTTATTAGAAGGTCTAATTGGATTCTTTTTAGAAGAGTTTAAAGCTGGTAATATTTCTGAAGAAAAAATTACTATGACTTCTATTAGAAAGTTTCAAAACAGTTCTATGGAAGAGAGTAATTTTAAAAAGTTTAAAGATTATATAAATACTAAATCTTATGGAAGTAAATCTAAAGATGCTTTAGTAAGTATATTAAGTGCTAGTGAAAACACATATAAATCTATCACAGCAGTATTTGGTCAAAAAATGAATATCTTTGATGACATTAATGTAGCAAATGTTACAAGTACAAGTGACTTTGATTTTAATATATTAGGAAGTGAACCAGTAGCTTTATATGTAATAGTTCCAGATGAAGATAAAACATATTTTACTTTAGTAACAATTATAGTTGGTCTTTTATATAGAGATTTAGTAAAACTTGCAAATACAACAGAAAAAAAGAAATTGCCATATGAAATTGATTTTATCTTAGATGAATTTGCAAACTGTCCACCACTTGCTGATATTGAGGCAATTGTTTCAGTAGCTAGATCAAGAGGTATGCATTTTCATTTCTTTATACAATCATTTTCTCAATTAGATAATGTATATGGTAAAGAAGTTGCACAAATTATTTTAGATAACTGTGGTCTTGTCTATTTAAAAACAAATACACAAGAAACAGCAGAAGCTATCTCAAAGAGATTAGGTAAGAAAACTATTGAATCTAATAGTATGAGACAATCAGTTTCATTTATGAATTATAATGGTGATAAAACTACTAATTTAATTGGCAGAGATTTAATGACTCCAGAAGAAGTAAAACAACTTCATTATAAAACTATAATATTTCCAATAATTGGATTCCCAATTTTTAGAGATACAGTTTTATATAATAAATTTAGTTGTTATGAATCTGGAAGAGTTGAAAGAGATTCTAATCCATTAAAAGATTTATCTTATACTTATTTTACAGTTGAACAAATAAAACATGAGATAAAAGAAAAACGAAAACCAAATCCAAGAGAAGTTAAAGAAATGAATCAATCTTTAGAACAAGCTGATAAAGATAATTTGAAATTAGTAGAAGAAGCAATAAGTAAAATATTTAAGAATGGATTCCAAATTAAATATGTTATTGGTCAGAATCATAGAACTTATATGTGTGTTACTTTAGATAGATTATTAAAGCAAAGAGAAAGATCTTTATTAAATTCAAAAGTAAAAGCAGAATATTATCATTCTCAAATAACAGAAAAAAATAATATAACAATTATAGAAATTCATAATGAAAATCCTGATATGAAATTATTAAGAAGTTTAAATAATGATAGGTAGTCCGAAAGGGCTACCTCTTTTTTTGTTGGAAAAGTAATTGACAATATCCGACATTTTTTATATAATAATATTGTTGTTAGATAAAGTAGTATGAAGTAAGAAGTAATTTTTATGTAGTAAACTTTAGTAGTATTGTAGTAGAAGTAATGCAGTAATGTAGTATGGAAGTATGGTAGTAAATATCTAACAACAAG
>JAAZKW010000042.1 GCA_012799635.1 Mollicutes bacterium | reverse complement strand
GAGATGAAAACAGGTGAAGGTAAAACCTTGGTTGCCACGATGCCTACCTATCTAAACGCTTTAGAAGGCAAGGGGGCATTTGTTATAACGGTCAATGACTACCTAGCTAAACGAGATTGTGAACAAAATTCCTAAACCACAAATAATTGAGTATGGTCGTCATTTAAGGCTTATATACGCCTTAGAGAAGGTTCCAGCAACACAAGGTAGCAAAACCCTTGCCAAAAGGCTTTCAACTGTTATAGGGGAGAGATTAGCCGATTATGGTGGTTCTGCTCAACCCTTAACTACTTATGGTAGAATTATTGGTTCAATAAACTCAAAAAGTGGACAAACTATCAAAGTAATGTATTTAAATGAAAAGAAATACACATTAAAAGAATTGCAATCAAAATGGTTAGAACCACTTCCTCAATGGTATCCAGAATGGAAAGCAAAGAGTAATAGAAAAGTAATTAATTTATCAAGAAATTTTACTACTCAAAGTAGTTTTTATAAATATAATGAGTTGAGAATAAATGATATTTATAGAATACAAAAATTTTATGAATATGATTGTGATGGCTTTAAAAGATTTTTGTGTTTTCAATTAAGAAATCATTTAATATTAAATGGAGTATCACATGAAGATGCAAAAAATCAAATGTTAGAGTTTAATCAAAATTTTAAGAAACCTTTAAACTGGAGAGTAATAGAAAGTGATACAAGAAATGTAGAGAGGAAACAATATCAATATAGATCAGAAACTATATTAAATTTTATAGGTATAAGTGAAGAGGAAGAAATACTTTTAAATTTAGAGGGTATTTTAAGTAAAAATGAATATAAAAGACGTCAACAAATATCTAATAAAGTTTGTCAAAAGAAAAGATATAGAAATGAAAACAATCTTACAAAGACAGAACAAAAAAGATTAGAAGAATTTACAAAAATAGCAGAATTAGAATTACAAGGTTTATCTTTAAGACAAATTGCTAAAGAATTAGGTAAAGATGCTACTGGGTTATCAAGAAAAATAAACAAAGAATATAATAAAATTAAGTATAAAGAAATAAAAGAAAAAATTAGAAAAAAGACTTCTATTTCCAATTTCTAGGTGTAGATGTTTTTATGTATCTAATATGGGGGAACTGTATCCTTAGAAGAGGTGTAGTTCTTTACATTTATATTTATATTTATATTTTTGCTATACTTTTTTCCTATGTTTATGATTAAATACTAAGGTGTTTAAATGAGAAATTATATGTTTTTATATGTTCACCTTTTTATTGCTATAATATGGTGAATATATATTTTTCAACAGACTTGGTTTTATATTGTTAGTATTTATTATTACCGTTCTATTTTAATAATTAAGTATAAGATTGTTTTTCTTTTCCTAAATAATGGATTTCGTTAGTTTTGTATATTATAATGTTATATATAACTATTAATTATTAAAGGAGGGATTTCTTTGAAAAAATTTTGGACAACTTTTGGAATATTCTTTGGATTTTCTATATTTTGTTTTCCTTATTTGTTTTTTATATTGGCTATGATAGTAATGACATCAGATAGTGGAACAAAACAACTTTCTTTATTTCATTTACCTGATGTTTCTCAATTTTTATTTATGACCTTAGTTGTATTTATTTTTACTATAATTCCTTATATTGTACTAGGAGTAGTATTAATGATTATAAAATCAACTAGAATAGCAAACTTTAAACAAACAAATTATTCTAATAGAATTTATTGCTTTTTAGTGTTTTTATTCTTACCATTAATAGCATTTATAATGGGAGATATTCATTTAGATTGTACTTATGAAGGATATGAACATAGAAAAACAGAAATACGTGCTAAAGAAGGATATGTTACTGAATTCTCAAATATTTATTATATTACTAATAAGTATTTAGAAATGGATACAATTGAAGAAATGAAAGAAAATAGTAAAACTGATAGATTTGTTTTATTAGATGAATTTAGAGATATTGTTCGGTTCATAGATAAAACAAAAGGAAGAAATAATCTTTCTAAGGAAGATGTTTATCAAAAACTTAATTCAAGTGAAAATTTTGTTATATATGAAGATTATGAAAGAAAAATAATAAGAGAAATAATAAATAGAATTTACAAAGATGAAATTTCTGTGGATGAAGTAAAAAATGAGTTGAATTTAATATTAGAGTCAAAAATAAAAAAAGATAATGATTCTTATGATTATGACATAGAAGAATTAAGAAATACAACAACTTTTCAATTAGTTTACTTAAACAAAGTAGCAAATAATACTGATGATTTAGAATATTTGGAAATACAAGCATTTATCACAAGAAATAGTTTAGTTAGTTTTTATGAGTATGATGATGATTTGAAAGAAACTGAATTATATATAGATTTTGCAAGATTATTATCAAATGTAAAAAACATTGAAACTTTTAAAAGTAATATACAAATTTTTAGTCAAAAATATGATATAGACTATGAAAACAAAGATTTATTAGATTTAATTGAAATTTTAGATTTGGAGTATAGTTAAAACCCACTTTTTTGTGGGTTTTTATTTTTGTAGCGAAAAATTGAAATATAGGTAAAAAAAAATATAATAATTAATATAATAATTAAAGAAAAGGGAGGTGTTAATTATGTCAACAGAAATAAAATATGAAACAAGTGAATTAAAAGAAAAACACTTTCAGTCAGAACCTCTAAAAATAGAAAAATATCAAAAAACTATACCTATAAATAGAATAATTGAAGAAAAAAAGTTACAATATATGCAGATTTATGTGGTGTAAAAAAAGAAGAATGGCAGGTAGGGGTACGGACATTATCTTAGGTGGGAATGCTGACTTTAAAGCTAAAAGAAAACTTAGCAATCTTGGGTATTCTGAAGAGCTTATTGAGGAAGCAACTACATTTACTGAAACTGATG
>JAAZKW010000041.1 GCA_012799635.1 Mollicutes bacterium | reverse complement strand
CATACAATCACCTTTTTGTAGCTTATTATCTTAATATTTTAGTTTTTCAAATCATTATATCACTTTTTTTTCCTTTTTTCAAGATAAATATTTTAATACTAATATACTAATTATTAAGACTATTTTTTTAATATTTAATTAAAAATAAAATCATATCATTATCTACGTTTTTATTTACGTTAATAAAAGGGACGTCTCTACAGGAACAAATAAATTATGAACTATTTTTCTCGCCTCTTTCCAACCGCCATTTTTCGCAGAATGAAAGCTTGTATGGTTTCTTAAATTAATATAAGGTTTACTACAATATACATAATCAAGCGATTGCGACTCTTCCTTTTTTATATGTTCATCTTTTAATGATTCTGTTTTTTCCATTTTTCATCCTCCTAATTTATTTTTTTATTATATTTCTTCGTCTAATATTCTTCCTTCTCTCATTAATCTAAATACTTCTTCTCTTTCTTCTTCTTCTTCTTCTTTTGTTGCATATGGTTTATAATTAGGATCAATTGAGCCTCCTTCAAATTCTTCTACATACATTCTTTCAAAAAAAATTTCATCTATATAATCTTCTCTTGTTTCAAATAAATTAAGACTTGGATCATACCACTCTGTAGATTCATCTAATAAAAATTGGTCAAATAAACTTTTATATTCCTCTCCATCTATTTCTTGTATTACATAAATATAGTCAGAATAAAAATCTGATTGTGTTATTCGATCCTTTTCACTTTGAATTTTTCTATAACGAACTTCAAATTTTTCTGGATTATATTCTGCATAAAAATTTACTAAAACTTCTCTGAATTCTGCTTTATTTATAGGTTTTTTTATTTTTAATACTTGTAATTTATATGGTGAATTTTTTATTGGATAGCATAATTCTAATATTTTACTATGTAATAAATCTCTTCTTAATTCCAAATCTAATAAAACAGCATAGTCATCATAAAAAATTTTATCTCTTAAATATCCTTCGTTTTCTAATTGTTTTATATATTTCAATATATTTTCTTTTTCTCCCTTATATTCAGTTTTTATTATTTTTTCTAATCCTTGTATTGATTTAAACAAATCATCAAAACATGCATACTCAAAATTACTATCTATGATACATACCCCCGAACGAGCTAAAGATATTTTAATATATTCCTTTCTTTCATCATACCAATTTTCTATACTTTTACTTAATTTCGTTCTGTCTATAACCTCTTTTATAAAACTTACCTTTTCTTCGTTTCTCATTTTAATTCCCCCTATCATTATCTTTCTAAATATATCTCCAATTACAAACTTTTAAATTTTATAATTTTTTGCAAAAAAACTATAACATAGCATTATATTTAATGCCATGTCATAGTTTTTTTTATTTTATTTATTATTTTTCTATGTTTATCACAATAATATATTTCAATATTTTTCTATAACAAACAATGTATAAGTAAAAAATATTATATTTTCACATAAAATTAATTTATATAACGCTATTAACATCAATAAATATTTATTTCATATTATTATTTTTTGTAATTTTAAAAAAGAGTCCCTGTAAATATATGTTTAGTCTCATCTTTTTCTTTTTTATTTTCATATGTTATTATTGATTTATCATCTAATATATTATTTGTATCTGTAAATGGTGTATCATCAACAATTTTAACTTTATATCCTTTCTTTCGTGCGTAATTTACCAT
>JAAZKW010000040.1 GCA_012799635.1 Mollicutes bacterium | reverse complement strand
TTTCCCGTAATTTCTTTTTTGCATGGTTTAAATTTGTCTTTTTTAAAAAAAAGAAGACTTTTTATTTGTCTTCTTCTCATTTTTGTATTATGATGTAATTAATTCAATTATTGGTAAGACTTTTTTGTTTCTCACCCGTAATTATTCTACACTAACGAATATAATAATAGCCAATTAAAAAATCTAGCTTATATGCTAGATTATTTTAATTTATAATTTTATCTTTGAATTGAACTTTCGGTATAACGCACTGGAATAATAGGTACAGGACGGTTATCCCTATATGCCTGCATATTCAAATTTAGTAAATCAAATATTTCATCTAATATTACGCTATATCCTTCGGAATATCCACCTTCTTTAAAATTGTTTTTATCTTTCAAAGCTTCAATTTTTGTATAAACCAAAGATGTCATTGTTAGAAAAGGCATTTCTTCTTCAAGACTAATTATCAATTCATTATATGTTGCTTCATCAATGGTTGACGTTTCATTAATTGCCTTATTTAAAAGTTCTATAAGTAACCCTTTATACTGATTGATTTTATCCTCATCACTTTGAAAATGCCTATTAAATTCTTCGCTTTGCAAATAATAAGGCTGACTCATTACACTAAACCCTCCTTTCAATATCGTAAACTATACTAACATACTTTATTTAATAGGTCAACCGAATCAACATGTTCTAATCCTTTGCCGTAATAATATTTCATATTTAAATGAATCATACTTATCAGTTTAATAAAATCTAAGTCTTTTATATTTTTACTTTTTTGGACATATAAAAAAGATGAAATTCATCTTCCCTACATATTTGGACTTGACAATTGTCTTACTACTAAATAACCTTTCCTCTTAATAAAAGAATACCATGATTTTTATTGTAATTATTTAATATCAGCATTAATTTCCGATGAAATTACCTTTGTGAAAATCTTTCTGCCTCTAAATCTTCTTCTAATTCGCTAATACCTACTTCGTAAACATCTAGCAATGATTGATACAAATCCATATCTCTAGTGTATTGTGACCTGTCAACAAAATTACCATTATATGGATTAGCATTAGCATATTGCATCATTTCTATTTTTATCTTTAAAACTCTTTTTCTCAAATCTTCAAGATCAGCTCTTTTTCTTTCAATTTCATCAATAACCATACAACTATCCTCCCTAACTATTAAAATTGTTTCATATAATTAAGCTTAAGTCAATTGCAGACTGTTAATAAAATGTCCAATAAAAGAATCGTTTTTACATCTTTGATATCTTCTTATAATTTTTTTGATATTATAAACCTTAAAATACTTTTCCTTTTTACGAAGCATTTCTGTTTCAACTGCTAGTATAACTAGTTCTTTATATATAGAAGTTCCTAAAAAGTCTGATGCTTTTTTTAATATCTTAGGGTTTATATTGCTTAATAATTTCTCATAATATTCATTAGGTAATTTTTTAAATATATATTTATGGCCATCATAATTTTTTAACACTTTTAAAGTATCAAAATATCCTAAATATATATTTTTTCTAATTTCCTTCTTATTTAATGATAACATCCCACTTATTTTTCTTGAAGGTTTTATTTTTATAATCTCAGCTCCTTTTTTAGGAACCTGTTTTATACCTATAGCCCCAAGATCAATCGCATATACTTTATTGCATCCTTTTTCTATTAACATATTATATGGACAGTTATTATATATACCACCATCAAAGAAAAAACTATCACTATCAAGTTTTTCTTTTTTAAAAACAGGAATATAACAACTTGCTATTATATAATTATCAAGTTTTCCTAAAGGAATATCTTCGATAAATAAATCTAGTGGTTTCAAATCTTTAAGTCTTAATGTAGAAAGTCCAAATAAAATTTTGCTTTTACGAAGTTTATCTTCAACATTATACTTTCCTAAAGCATCTTGCATTGCTTTAATTTCAATACCCCCATTTTTAACAATATTAATAATATTATCAAAAGATAATTTATAATATTCTTCATCTTTAATATTTTTATTAATCTTATAAGCTAACTTTTTAGACGCACCAAGAAATTTTCCTACGTCTGCCTTAAGCCAAAATCTAAGTAACTTAGAAAAATTACCGGAGGCTATCATAGCACCATTTAAAGAACCGATTGACGTACCGGTAATCATATCAATTTTAATATTACATCTTTTAAAAGCTAAATAAGCCCCCACCTGATAACTTCCTTTAACACCGCCACCAGAAAGAGCAAGACCTATCATTTTGTCATCCTCCTTTTTAAAAAGAAGATGCTAATTTTAGCAAAGAACTTTTGAGTTTTTCTTAACTTGCTTCGCCTTTTTTGTTTATTATAATACTCTGTTAGAGTATCATTTTGATAATTTAATAATTTATTCGAATCTTCAGAATCAAGTAAGATATTCGTTCTATAATCTTTAGGTAAAAAGATTCTAGAAAATATATAATGAAAACTTATTCCATGGCATTTTAAGATATTAATTAATATATTACCAAAATAATCTTGACAAGATGTTCCGCCACCGATATTAAGAATTTGACGATTTATTTTTTTAAAATTATAAAGAGCTTTTACAAAAGATAGTGATACATCTTCTTTTGTAATTACTTCGACTTTGTCCTTAAGTGCTATATTATATATAAAATGATCATGCCTTAAATCACCAAGTACTAAAGGAACTCTTAATATTGTATAGTTTTTTAATTCCTCTTTGATTAAGTTTTCAGCAGCAAATTTAGATTGATTATAATACTCATTATCCTCTAGTGATATTCTTTTTCCTACTTTACCTTCTTTTTTATATAAAGATGTAGTTGAAGAATATATTAAAGTACACTTAGGATTATATAAATTAATAGCTCTTATAATATTGTTTGTTCCATCATAATCAATTATTTCTGATAATCCTTTTTTATAATCAGCAATTGGTGGAAGACAAGATGCTAAATGAATTATATAATCAGTTTCTTTAACAAGAGAATCAACCAAAGAAGGATCTAATATATCTCCATATACAACATTAATTTTTCTTTTATATGGATTTAAAAACTTATGAGTTTTCTTGTTTTTAAAATCAAGAGCTGTTATTTCATACTTTTCATCAGAAAGTAAATGTTTAATTACATTTACACCTATCATCCCTCCAGCTCCAGTTATAAGAACTTTTTTCATCTTTTCACCTTCTTTTTATTTTTTTAATAAAGCATTAAGCACTTCTAAAAACTTCTTTATTTCTTCTTTTGTTGTTAAATGAGAAATACTAATTCTTAAAGTATTCGTAGCTAAATGATTATCTTTTGTAATAGCCAAAACTGACTTTGAAGGCACATTATCTAAAGAGCATGCCGCGCCTGAAGAAATATATATACCATTTTCTTCAAGTCCTTTTAATATTTCTTGCTTATTTTTATCTATTAAACTTATATTCAAAATATTAGGAACCGAATTTTTAGGACTATTTATATGAATATGTTCATTATCTTTTAAATCATCAATAATCATTTGTTTTAACATCGCTACTCTTTTACTTCGATCAAATAAATTATCGGTAGCAAGTTCAAAAGCTTTTAATGTAGCAATAACATCAGCAGGAATTGGGGTGCCAGAGCGAAATATTGTTGTTGATTTTCCTCCATGAATAAGAGGTGTCATTTTAAGATTATTACGATTAACTAAAACACCCATTCCATTTAAACCAAAAAACTTATGTGGTGCAAATGTAATAAAATCTACACCTTGAAAATCCACTATTGTTTTACCAATAGCTTGCGTTGCATCAGTATGAAATATAACATTAGGATATTTCTTAATAATATTGGCAACTTTTTCAATCGGTTGAATAGTTCCAAGTTCAGAATCAACATAACAAATACTCACTAAAATTGTTTTATCATCTATTTCATTTTCTAAAATATCTAAATCAATTATACCTTCTTCATTAACAGGAATAACTGATACATCATATCCCTTACTAGCAAGATAATTACATGGAGCAACGACTGAGGAATGTTCTAAAGCAGAAATAATAATTTTATTACCAACATCTTTATAACGATCTGATATACCTTTAATAACTAAGTTATTTGCCTCAGATGCGCCGGATGTATATATAATCCCTTCTTTATCGCAATCAAAAATTAATCCAAATTTAATTGATGTATTTTCAATCTCCCTTCGGGCTAATTTGCCTAAATAGTGATTACTATTAGGATTTGCAATAAACTTTTTTGTAGCATCTACATATACTTCTAGTACTTTTTCATCTACACTTGTATTAGCGGCATAATCTAAATAAATCATTACTTTATCTCCTTACAAACCGAATGTTAACCATTCTGGTTTTACTATTAATAAAACACCCATTATAATCATAATTATACCACTTATTAATATACATATTTTACTATATTTGTTTGTAATACCGGTTACTTCTAAAGTTAACATTGATATAATAAATACTAATAAATCATCAATTATATAAAATGCTACACATATAAGAAGATATAATATTCTTACAAAACCTGTAATATTATTAATTGACAATATCTCGGAATATACTAAAGGAAAGCCAAAAGTACAAGCAAGCTCTACCAAATTAACGCTTGCTGCAAGAAGTGTAATGCCAATAATACTTAAAATATAATTTTTATTTTTTAGTGAATCATTAATTCTTTTAAAAATCTTTTTTCTTTTTTTATCATTAACGATATGACATCCAACATCCTCTTTTCTTGTTTCGATATATTTTTTTAAATTATATAATCCCGCGATAATAATAAAGATAGCAATGAAATTCTTAAGCTTTTGAATTATTGGAATACTTAAAACAAGATTGATGCCAATCATTGAAAGGAAATATACTAAAGCAGATACAAACAAAAATACAAAACCAAGAAGCCACATTTTCTTTTTATCTTTCATATTAAACAGCATATTTATTAAAAATATTAACACCCACATTGCACAAGGATTAAAACCATCTAAAAAGCCAAGAACAATTGCAACAAGAGGTAAAGAAACTTCTTTAACATTAACTTTTCCAATGATGGGAATTGTTACAATATTTTTGTCTACCTCTTCTTCTAAATATTCTTTTATTTGAGCTTCCATTTGTGATATTGTAACTTCAGAAAAACCAGAATAAAAATTGTCTCCTATTATGGTAACGGGAACAGAATTTGTTGTTTTATTAAATATTTGACAGACTTCTTTAAAAAAATTAAAATTTTTTTCTGAAGATATTACCTCATATTCATATATATTTAAACTATCTTCATATTCTTCCTTTAAATTTTCAAGCCAATTTTCTTCAGCGGCACAGTGATTACAACCATCTTTATGAAAAAAATAAATATTTATTTTATTTTCCTCGGGAATAATACCTACGATATCATAAACATAGTCTTTATATTCTTTTGATAAAGCAAACACACTTAAAGGTATTATTAATAATAATATAAAGAAAAATTTAATCCATTTTTTCATTTCATTCTCCTAACATATTGATAATATCTTGGTAATCCTTCTCACCAACGATTCTTTTTTCTTCTTTGTTATCTTTAATATATATTAAAACTGGTAAAATTTTACCCACATCATATTTACCAACAACTTCTTCATCAAAATCATAATCATATTCATGAATTTCAAGTAAAGGGTATTCTTCCTTCAGTCTTTTTAATTGCTTTTTTAAAAGAAGACAAGAAGGACACCATAATGCACTTATAACTAATAGTTTTTTATTCATCTTAAATCACTTTCTTTAAAACATATTTATTACATTTTACTATTTTTTAAAATATTAAACAACATTGTTAACTTTTTATGTATTTAATGCTTTTTATTAAATGATCTATTTTTTCTCCAAAAACCGTAAAATCTAGTTTATTATCTGTAGCTTTACATACAAATTTAATATAAAAATGCTTACCATCTTCTGTTATTCCATAATAAGTTCTACTAACGCTATTTTTTTGAGTATTATACTCCTCTACATAATCTAAGGTTAATTCATCAACTGTAACACTATCTTTACGAATAGTAAAATCTTCAATATAATTACCAGATGCATATAATTCATTATAAGCATCATTGGCAGTTAAATAATCATTTTCTTCAGATACTCTAATTTCAATCATACTTACTACTACATCGTTAATAGTATTTGGATCAAGTATTTGAGTATTACTTCCTCCTTGCGATAATTTTATTTGATATTTTTCCCATTTTGTTGGCGCCTCATATGAAATTATCTCATTTTTATAAGTAGTATATTCACTTTCCTTTTCTAATACAACTTTTCTTATGTCTTTGTTTTCCTTATTACAACCTGTTACAAATAAACAAACAATTAATAATAACAATAAATATTTTTTCATTTTTTTCTCCTTACAAATTTAGTTAACAATACAATAGATATAAATATTAATACTAAAGAAACACTAACTACTATTCTAAATTCTTTTGTTCCTCTTTTGATATGAATGTTTTCTGTATTTCCAGTTATTGTAACATCATTTGTTATAAACTTAACATTTTCAAGTAAATCATTTTTATTAATATCATTACCAACAGAAGTATAATAAAGCCCAAAATAGTTGGGATTATATTTAGTAATTTGTGATGAATTAGTATAAGAGTTATTATTTCCATTAAGCCAAGCAGTAAACCATGTTCCTTGTTGAGATATATGGTATTTATAACTTTCTTTAGCAACGTCATAGGCAGTTTTATTATTAAATTTATCTAAAGGTTTATCAATATCAAGAATTATTTTATTATCTTCATATAAATGTAAATATACTTTTTGAACATTATATGGTTTATATCCTTCGGTTATATAATTATCATTGTTAATATAATCTAAAACTTTTTTTACTAAGTAACTATTATAAATATGCTGCCCATGACCATATTCACCAGCCTCATCATGTCCAACAAGAACATATGGGCGAAGGCGCCTTATTATAGTTACATATTCTTTTAAAATATCTTCTTCCTTATAACCCCAATCTTCAGCTTGTTTTTTAGCAACTTGTAAACTTTCGGAATAAGCATCTGGAATAAGACCCATTGTGGGATATTCATTAACACCAGAGTGCCATAACCCGTTTAACTGTTCATGCAATCTAGATGCATTTTTTATACCTTTAATATTGGCATGATCAACTAAATATACTACATGAACTATTTTATCTTGATTTACATAAGTAGGAAGAAGGCCAGCAAAAAATAATTGTTCATCATCAGAGTGTGTTGAGAAAAGCATTAAGTCTACTTTATCATGTTTTTTCCAAATTTGGACGTCTTTAGGAACATCGCCACTAGAATAAGCATATATTTCAGAAATTTTTACTTCATTGTTATATTTAATTGTTATATCAGTTGCTTCTTTTTTTAACTCAATATATTCATGAAGAAAGCCATTTATCCCAATATCAAGTGTTGTTTCATTAAAAGTTATTATTCCTTGACTACTTTTCTCTTCATATAATATATATAGTTTTTCTATCTTTTCATCACTTTTAATGTTAATTACCTCACCGTTTTCAATACCTAAATAAGTTTTATAGTTATTATCAGATAAAGTATTAAAAACTTTCTCATTAACCTTTAAAGTATATTCAACTTCAACAGCTTCTTTGGCATTGACATTAATAGTAAAAAGAAATATAAATATAATGATTATCTTTTTTATTTGCATGTTACTCCTTTATTACATATACTTATTTGATAATAAGACCTTCCTTTATAATTTCCTTTTTCATCAAAATCATCTTCGGTATCAAAAGTAAATACCTTTAAAGTTATTGGCGATGATATATCATCAATTTTTGATCCTGCAGTTAGTTTTATTGAAGTATAATACGTGTCTTTAGTAAAGGTTGTATCTTCAACATGAGAATACCAACTATCATTTCTATGAGCATAAGCATCATACAAATAAATTTCTAAATAATCATAATATTTTTTCATATCCGAAGGTTTAAAAATATTATAATTGATATGAGTATCATCTTTTAAATAATAATCAATGTTAAAACCCATTTGAATGTGATGTTCTGGATCTATTTGCACCCATAAATCACGAAAAAACTCTTTTGGTTTTGAATAGTGATTAAGAGACTTTTTACTTGATGGATATATTGCAAAAGTATTTATATCTTTTTTAGCTTCAAAACTTTGAGAATAACTGCCTTCGATTATATAGTGCTCTTTATCATTAGAATCATATATGCCAATAGGCATTGGATTATGATCTTGATAAATATCTTTTATCTCTTCTTTTTTTTCTTCAATAATACCTTTTTCAAATGTTACATTATTTTTTTGACACCCTGTAATAAGAAACACCCCTACAATTAATAAGATATATTTTTTCATTTTATCACCAATTTAATTATACTAGATTTTTAACAATTTAAAAAGAGTAACAATGTACTCTTTATTTTCCTCTTTGTTGGCTTCTGCTAATAACTTAGCATGTTCTATTTTCTTTGCCTTGGCCTACCTATTTTATGACCTAAAGCATGATTAGATACTAATCTAAAGTTTTCATCATATGGATAGTTTTGTTGTCCAAAGCTTAAACACATCTCTCCAAAAGAAGCACCATTTTCTAATAACCCTTTAACTGTTTTATCTTTTATGGCATTATTATGAGGTTGATTATTTAAATCAACACATCCTTCTTCATCATATAATTTACTTTGCAAATCAAATTCCAATTTATCACATTGATAAGCAAATTTTGCTTCAGGTGTTTTTTGTTCATCAAACTCCAAAAATAAACCTTCTACTTCATCTCCACTTAATAAATCCCTTAATATTTTATGCACAGCTTGTCTTTCAATCTTTTCTTTTGCTTCTTTAGAAATATCAAATTGAGTAAAATCACCAATCACTGCTTCACCTATTTCATGAATAGCTAGCATAAAAAGAACTTTTTTAATATCAATATCATAGTCAAACTCAGATTTCATAGCTAAAGCTAACATTTGAACCCCCAAAAACATGCTCAGCAACACTTTCTATTCTTTTTCTTTGGACATTCCAAATTTTCCATCCTGTCCTAATTACATCTTTAAGCCCATTACAAATAACATAATACTTAATAACATTTGCCTCTTTTGACATTATACCCTCCTGACTACTTATTATATATTAATAAATATTTGAAATCAATAACTATCCTTTTTTTGTAATAGTTTTATGATAATGTCAGTATAGTTAGTTTTTTGAAAATGTCAGTCTTATATAATATAATCTTCCTAGAAAGGAAGAAAATAATGAAAGGAAATATAATATTAACTATGAAAGAAC
>JAAZKW010000039.1 GCA_012799635.1 Mollicutes bacterium | reverse complement strand
GTTCTTTCATAGTTAATATTATATTTCCTTTCATTATTTTCTTCCTTTCTAGGAAGATTATATTATATAAGACTGACATTTTCAAAAAACTAACTATACTGACATTATCATAAAACTATTACAAAAACGTTAAAAATTCTTGACAATATTTTAATCATCGGTATAATAATATTTGAGAGAGAAAATTATGATTATGAATAAAACGCTTAATTTAAATAGTAGTTTACATCATCGTCATTGTAGGTAGCTCGTAACTATATTAAAATAATGTAGGATACGAGTGGTAAACTTGTGTCCTACAATGGTTTTTTGTGTATTGTAAAGAAACTTTGTGGGTAAATCTTGTAAAGTTTCTTTTTTTGTATTAATGGAGATGATAATGATGATTAAAATAGGTGTTTCAAAAGGGAGAATAGAAAAGGATTTTTATAAACTATTGGAAAAGGCAGGATATAATGTTGATTTAATCTTAACTAAGGGAAGGAAGTTAAACATTATAACTAGTGATAATATAGAATATATTTTTATGAAGCCAAATGATATTGTAAATTTTGTAAATTATGGTATTTTAGATGCTGGTATTGTTGGAAACGACACTGTTGATGAATATTCGTATGAACGTGAAAATAATCATAATTGTGACGAATTATTAGATTTGAATATAGCAGAAGGCTGTTTTTGTTTAGCGAGATTAAAAAATAAAGATAATATTTCAAAAATAGTAACTATTGCTAGTAAATATCCTTTTGTAGCAAGAAAATATTTTTTAGAAAAGTATGGAATAGATATTAAAGTTATTAAACTGGAAGGATCTGTAGAACTCGGTCCAATACTTGGAATATCAGATGCTATTGTTGATATAGTGGAAACAGGCAATACCTTAAAAGCTAATGAATTAGAAGTCTTGGATATATTCTCTCGTATAAGTACAAGATATATTGTTAATAAGAGTAGATATCAAGAAAAAAAGGCGGAAATTAATAGTATGATAGCAAGACTTAAAAATGTAATAAATATAAGCGATAATGTTCAAAATGTGCGAGAAAGAGCATTATTAATGCGGAGGTAGGAATGAAAAAATTTATAAATCTTATGATAAAAATATATACTAATTTAGTATGTAGAGACTATAATATTATTAAATTAAGCAAATAATATTTTGATGGAATCATAATTTTCAATGCTAAATCTTCAATTATATGATATTATTAAAGCAGTTAAATATGTCATATATATCAGGAGGGAATTATGGAAATATATGTAGTAAAAGACTATAAAGAAATGAGTAAAAAGGCTGCAAAGATTATTGCAGAAGAGATGAAAAGAAAAAAAGATTTGGTATTAGGTTTAGCAACGGGAAGTACTCCAGAAGGTACATATGCAAAACTTGCAAAGATGTGTGAAAAGGGTAAGATAGATTTTTCGAATGTAGTGACATTTAATTTAGATGAATATCTTGGTCTTGAAGATGAACATGAGCAGTCTTATCATCATTTTATGGATAAACATTTATTTAGTAAAGTTAATATAAAGCCTAAAAATACTAATGTACCAGCAGGTTGTCCTAAAAATATTGAAAAAACATGTGAAAAATATGATAAAAAAATTGAAAGTCTTGGGGGCATTGATTTACAACTTCTTGGTATTGGTAATAATGGTCATATTGGTTTTAATGAACCAGGCGATGTATTTATACCAGAGACTCATGTTGCAAAATTAACTGAAGCTACTTTAGATGCTAATGCAAGATTATTTAAATCCAAAGATGAGGTACCTAAAGAATCGATAACTATGGGAATGAAAAGTATTATGAATGCAAAAAAGATCCTTCTTTTAGCATCAGGATCTGGTAAAGCTAATGCCATATGTATGAGCCTTAGTGGACCGATCACCCCTTGGGTTCCTGCAAGTATATTACAGCTTCATAATGACCTTATAGTTGTAATTGATGAAGAAGCTGCACAGCAAATTTTAGAACAAAAGAAGACAATGCAAAGAGCTAGAGTATATAAATCTTATTAGAACGTAGCAATACGTTTTTTTAATTTATACTTTATCGATATCTTCTTTTATACATTTTAAAAATGGAATGTTAAATATTCTTTTTAGTTCTTTGGGAATATTTTCATAAGTCTCATAAACTGCTAACATGGTATCATAAGTATTTAAACAAGGATTCTCCTCGATAAAGGTAACATATTTATCAGCATCCATTTTATCTAATAAGTTATCAAGTTTATTATCAATGTAATTAATATATTCTTCTATATTCATTTTCCTACTTCCTTTTCTTAAATATAACTTTACCACATTTTCAAATACAATCAATAGCAGATTTTGTCGAGTTTTGTCGGAAGGATTTAGTTATTAAATTATAAATTAAAAAACATGTTTTTATTATTCAAAAAACATGTTATACTTGAACTATAGTAGGAGTTGATTAGAATATGTTTGGAAAAATACTTTATTTAAGTGATAATGTAGCATATGTAGAAAATAAAATTAATGATGACTTAAGTGGTGATTTATTAAATCTTCATTTAATATTTGAACATGGTGATCAAAAAATACTTGGAGAAATAACTGAAGTTAAAGCAGAACATATAGAAGTTCGTTTCTTGGGGGAATATATTGATAATCGCTATAATAATGGTTTAATAAGAAAAGCTAGTTTAAATAGTACTATAAGAACTATAAATAGCGAAGAATTAATTGAATTAATGGGAGTAGAAGGGAAAGATACCTTCTTACTTGGTAAAAGTTCGATATATAAAAATTTTAATGTATATCCTTTTACAAATGATTTATTTGCTAATCACTTATGTATCTTTGGTAACTCTGGTTCGGGTAAATCTTGTGGAGTTGCAAGAATTGTTCAAAATATTCTTAGTAATAAAATGGCCTATGCTTTTAATACTAATTTAATTTTCTTTGATTCTTTTGGTGAATATAAAAATGCTTTTGGAAAGATAAAAGAAATTAATCCTAATTATAATTATAAATTTATTACATCTAATCCTAAGGATAAAGAAGATGAACTTATTAATATACCAGTTAATTTGTTAACAGTAGATGATTATGCAATTTTACTTCAAGCAGAAAAACACTCTCAATTAACCATTATTAAAAGATCATTAAAATATGCTAATATATTTGCGCTTAAAAATGAAGAGGCTAATAAATATAAAAACAATATTATAGCTAAAGCTTTACTTGAAGTATTATATAGTTCTAATACAAGTAAAAAGAAAAAAGATGATGTTTTCTTAATTATTAACGCTTGTAGTACTCCAGAATTTAGCTTTGATACTGAAATAAAGGGGCTAGGTTATTCAAGAACCTTCAGTGAATGCTTTATTATTGATAGCCATGGTAATTTTGGTGAAGAAGTATTAATTAATGAATATATTCTTAAATTTATAGATGAAAGTGTTGAAAGTTATGAACCACCTGAAGGAGTGACATTTACATTAAATGACTTTGCTAAAGCTTTAGAGTTTACTTTAATTAGTGAGGGGTTTAATCAGAATAAAAATTTACATGATGATGCACAAATACTAAAAGTTAGACTTGAAACAATTTTACATAATGAAGTGGGAAAGTTCTTTGTTGGTAATGAATATGTAAGTCAAAATGATTTTATTAATAGACTTGTTCATACTAAAGAAGGAAATAAAGCTCAAATAATGAACATTAATTTAGAATCTTTAGATGATGCTTATGCAAAATCAGTTGTTAAAGTATACGCTCATATTTTGTTTGAGTTTTCTAAAAATGCCGAAGTAAGAGCTTCAATGCCATTTCATCTTTTCTTAGAGGAAGCTCATCGTTATGTTCAACAAGATATCGATGTATTCTTACTTGGGTATAATGTTTTTGCAAGAATTGCTAAAGAAGGTAGAAAATATGGAGTTCTTTTAAATATTATTTCCCAAAGGCCAGTTGAAATTGATGAAACAGTTGTTTCACAATGTTCTAACTTTTTAATATTTAAAATGACTCACGCAGTTGATATTAAATATATTAGTGAAATGTTACCTAATATTTCTCAAGATGTAATAGAGAAAGCTAAAATATTACAGCCAGGTAATTGTGTAGCATTTGGTTCAGCATTTAAAATACCTATGATATGTAAACTTGAAATGCCAAATCCAAGACCTTATTCATCTAGTTGTGATGTTACATCTTGTTGGAATGGTCCTAGACAAGAAAATGCTAATGTAGCATTACAAGTAGAGACAGAAGAACAAATAGATGAAAGTAGTATGTTAAATACAGAAATGTTTTCTGGTGTAACAGAAAATCAACCTTCAGAAGTGCAAATGACAACATTGTTACCCGAAGCAGAAAAGAATCTTGTAAATGAGCATTTTATTCAAGAGGCACCAATATCAAATGACGTTGTTAATCCAAATATCAGTAATGTTCAAGAACAAGAATTTACATCTGTTAATGCCGATATACCAGTATTAAAACCAATTGAAAGTTCCGTAGATCCAGATTATATGGCATAAAATAACAGGGATGAAAATTATGATAATTTATCATGTTTGAGGAACTAACTGAAGAGAAAGAAATTAAAGATAAAAATATAATTCATGATGATAAAATATTAAATATTTGATACAATAAAGTCATGAAAAATGTAAATGATGGAAGAATACCTAATTGGATTAAACTAGATAATGCTGCAACTATTTACCCAGCAACTTTATCAAGAAGATATGCAGCAATGTTTAGAGTGACTGTAACGTTTGATAAAAAAATAGATATTAAAATACTCGAAGAAGCTTTAAATAATGTTATAAAAAGATTCCCTTCTTTTAGATATAAACTTAAAAGTGGACTTTTTTGGTGTTATTTAAAATTTAATAAAGGTTGCCCTGCAATAACAAAAGATTATAAGAATCCTTTGTTACCTATAAATTTTAAGGAAAATAAAAACTTTATGTTTAGAATTAGAGTTTTTGAAAAAAGGCTTGCTATTGAAATATTTCATGCAATAACTGATGGCAGAGGAGGTCTTATTTTCCTACTTACTTTAGCAGGAGAATATTTAAGATTAAAAGAAAATATTAAAATTGAATATAATGATGTGGTATTAAACCCTTATGAGAAATGGAAAGAAGAAGAATTTACTAATCAATTTAAGAAATATGCTAGAAATATTAAAGATCTTGGTAAAAAATGGAAAGCATTTCATATTAAAGGCACAAACGAAAATAGAAATATGCTTAATATTATTACAGGTATAATACCTATTGATAAACTTAAGAAAAGAGCTAAAGAATATGATTGTACAATAACGGAGTATATAGTTGCTTTACTTATTGACTCGGTTCAAGATATTCAAGAAAAAAAAGTAAAAAGACCAGAAAAAAGAGAACCCATTATAATATCTGTTCCTATTGATTTAAGAAAAGTATATAATTGTAACACCCTTAGAAACTTTGCTTCGTTTATTAATGTATCTGTTGATACTAAGTATGGTCATTATAAATTACAAGAGATAGTTGATGAAGTAAAATGTAAAATGAAATTAATGTTTAGTGAAAAAAGAATCAATGCTAAAATAACTTCGACAGTAAGATTGCCAGAGAATTTCTTTATAAGAATTATTCCTATGTTTATAAAAAAACATGTTATGAATTTTAGTGAATGGTTATATGGAGATAGGGGATGTACAACCGTTTTCTCTAATTTGGGAAATGTTAATCTTCCTAAAACAATGATTCCTTTTGTGGAGGAAATAGGTTTTATAATAGGAAAATCCAGAGGAAAGTCAGGTTCTTGTACTTGTGTGGGATATAATAATAAATTATTTATGACTTTTTCAAGTAAAATTAAAGAAACAGATTTTCAAAGATTGTTTTTTACAAAGTTAGTTGAATTAGGAATACCTGTTGAAATAGAAAGTAATAAAGGAGAGTAATATGTATTGTGTAAAATGTGGAGTTAAATTAAAAAAGTCTCTTAAAAGGTGTCCTTTGTGTAACACACCTGTAATAATGCCTATTAATAGGGAAGAAGAGTTTGATACCGTATATTCAAAAGTAGTTGAGGAATTAAAACATATTAATTATAATTATGTAGGAAATTTAATTAATTTAGTATTAATTGTTTTAGCTTTAATTGTACTTATTTGTGATATTATCATAACAAGAAAAATTACTTGGTCTATATATGTATTAGCTTCCCTTTATTATTTTTCTTGCTTTATTCAATATTTTTTAAGAAGAAATATTTATTTAACTCATTTTGTTAACCTTTTGGGTATGGAGGTTTTGTTTTTTGTAATTGCTTATTTAAATAATGGAATGAGTTGGTATTTATTTTTAGTAAGTCCTTTTATTTTAATATTATGGCTATATATATTTTTATTTACACTTTTAATCAAAAGAAAAAAGGGTAATATATTAAGAAAGTTTTCAGTAAGTCTTCTTTTTAGTTCTTATGCTTTAATGGCAATTGAATCATGTATTGATCTATATAAATATAATAAAGTAGAACTAGGCTGGTCAATATATGCTTCACTACCAATTACAATTATAAGTGCAATTATATTTATTATTTCATATAATAAAAAATTATTTGATGAAATAAAGCAAAGATTATTTATTTGATTAAAATTCAAGCAAAATAAAAACACCTGATTGGTGTTTTTAACTTGCATGATGCTTAGGTATTCTTGTATGCTTTGTACCATCTTGCTCATGAATAATAAACTCTAACTCATTTTTAGTAGTAAGTAATTTTTTATATCTTCTTTTAACAACTTTTAGTAAAGCCTCAAATTCTTTTCTAAGGGGCTCATTTTTGTCTATATATAGAAAAGATTCTTCTAGTGTTGTTTTAACATCTTCTAAAAATACAATATAATTACTAATTGCACCAAATCTATCTGAAATACTTAATTTTGTAATAGAGCTTTTTCCGTCAAGAAAATAAAATTTTCCTTCTTCCTGCATATATAAAAGAATGCAAAGTTTTAATTTTCTAAAAAATTGTTTTTTATCTTCAAGAATTCTTGCTTCTTTTTGTGCTTTTTTTTCAAGAAACATTTCTTCAATTAGATTAAAATGAATTTCAGGCTCTTCATCTAAAATTTCAATTTCTTTTACTGAATTATTAGATTTTTTGTCTTTAAAGCTAGAAACCTCTATTGCTTTTCTAAAATATTTAGTTAGATAAAGTTTTAATTCATAACTAGTTTGATTTAATTTCCCCGTAATTTTCTTATGGGTTTTAATATCTTCATTATCTTTTTCTAATGATAACTTAATATCCATCCATATTAAATATAAGTTAACAATAGGTATTTGTCTTGCATATAACATAAATAAAAAACCTAAAACATATAAAATTTTTTTAAACCAAGAACTTTTTTCTTCGACATATTGTTTTTCATCATATTTTATTTTATTTTGAAAAGTTTTAAAACTTAGTATTCCAGTACCAAAACTTATTACTGTTGATATCATGGGAAAATACGATATAATATTAAAAATAACTGTATCCACTTCCATAACCCCCTTAACGAAGAGTTATATTAGCATAAAATGGTCAAAAAGTCAATTTTAGTGACCCTTTGGATAGTGTTTTCAAAGTAAATGCAATTGTTTTTTAAATCATATTTTATAAATATATGGTTTTTTTTAGATATTTTTGTATACATTGTTCACTTGGTTTATAAATGTTTTTAGGAAGCTCATTTAAATCAAACCATTTCCATTCTAGTATTGTTTCTGGTTCCATAGTTTTTAATTTGCCCTTATATTCAGTTACCATGAAACCTACTGTAACATAATGTGCTGTGTCAGTCATGTCATCAGAGATGCAGAAAACATTTAATTTTGTTGCTTCTAAGTTTGTTTCTTCTTTTAACTCTCTTATTGCTGCATTTTTTAGTGTTTCCATATATTCAACTTTACCACCTGGCATTGTCCAAGTTCCTTCTCCAGGTAATTCAGAATTAGCTTTCTTTTTGCTTGGATTTCTTAATCCTAGTAATATTTTATTGTTCTTTATAATCATTACTCCAACACCAATTCCTGGTTTCATAAAGCATCACTCCTCTTATATATCTTAACATAAATCTTATTCAACACAATAAAAAACAATCATTACGATTGCTTCTTTTTTATAAATGGTGCGGGTAAAGGGACTTGAACCCCCACGGATTATCCATTAGATCCTAAGTCTAACGCGTCTGCCAATTCCGCCATACCCGCTTAATGGTGGACCTCATAGGACTCGAACCTATGACCGCCCGGTTATGAGCCGGATGCTCTAACCAACTGAGCTAGAGGTCCATAACGACATAATTATAGTATATTTTCACTATTAATGTCAATGTTATATTTGATATTTATTGGTTTAAGTGTTATATTATACGGCAATGAAGGAGTTTATATGAAAATTGATATTTTAAATTTAAAACAAAAATTATCGTTATTAAAAGTTATGCGTGATAAAATGCCTGATGGTAAAGAAAAAGATGTTATTTTAATTGATATAGAAAAAATCGAGGAAATATTACAGTACATAAAGGGCGAAAATTTTACAAGAGAACATCATATTCTAGAGGAGTATTGTGAAAAACATTCTGATTTTAAAACCGATCAGTTTATTCAAGAGAATAGCAAAAACATTTATATGGAGTTATATAATCTATATGATAAAGATCTTCCAATTAAGTTTTGTTTTAATAGAAAATTTAAAGAAGATGAATATTTTGCTATAATAGAAAGTTTTTTAAGATACATTAATCCAGAAATGCTATCAATTTTTCATTCAATGATCCAAGACAAACAAATTGAAATAAATGAAAAGCTTTCTTTAAATGCAGAGGGTTATTGTTATAAATTATTATCTGATGATACTTGTTATATATTATCAGCTTATAATAATAAGATGTCAAAAGCAACTAATTTACCTTATGAATTGGCACATGCTTATCAAGCAGGAAAATTTCATGGTCTAGATGATATGCTTAAGTATTATAATTCTTATTTTAAGGAAAGTTACCCAATTTTTATTGAATATACTTTTGGGGAATTTTTAAGACCTAGAGGATATGATAGAGATATTTTAAAAATAGAAAGTAATATAATTTATAATTTAATAGCTAGAATAACATATGCATTTGATAGGGTATCTAGTCCCGAAGAGTTTATTATAGATGGACAATTTAAAAAGATTACTTCTCTTTTACTTGCAATGTATTTAATAAATGAATATAAGAAGAGTAAATTCAACGGACTTCAGATTGCAAAAGATATGAATGATTTACTTTTTCAAAATAGGCAATTTGAAATTTTTAAACAAATAGGACTTGAAAACCTTCTTAACAGTGGTATGACTGCTGTAGTAAACTATAAAAGAAGCGTAAGAAGTAAAAAGTGATAATTTTTTCTATAATGATGAATAATATGATATGATATTTACTGGGTATAAAGGAGCAGTAAATGAATCAAAGCGTTATTGATGATATAGTAAAAAAATTAAAAATAGAAAAAAAGTGTAGTAGCCGTTTTAGATATGTTAAAAGAAGGTAATACAATTCCTTTTATTGCAAGATATCGTAAAAGTGCAACTGGGGGACTTGATGAAGACCAAATTAAAGAGATAAATGAAGTTTTTGAATATGAAAACAATCTATTTAAGAGAAAAGAAGATGTTATTAGATTAATTGAAGAAAAGGATTTAATGACACCAGAACTTAAAGAAAAGATATTAGCATGTTCTAAACTTGTTGAAGTAGAAGATTTATATCGGCCTTTTAAAGAAAAGAAGAAGACTAAAGCAACTGAAGCTATTAAAAATGGTTTAGAACCTTTAGCTAAGATGATTATGTCTTTTCCACTAGAAGGAAGTTTTGAAAAACTTTGTGAAAAGTTTATTAATGAAAAAGTTAAAACCGTGGAAGATGCACTAAAAGGAGCTAGTTATATAATTGCAGAATATATATCTGATAATGCATATTTTAGAAAATGGCTTAGAAATTTTATATATAAAGAAGGATTAATTGTTAGTAATATTAAGAAAAATGCTGAAGATGATAAAAAAGTATATGAAATATATTATGATTTTAAAATAGCTACTAAAGAAATTAAACCATATCAAATATTAGCTATTAATAGGGCTGAGAAAGAGAAAATTGTAAGTGTTAAAATTGAGATTGATGAAGAAAAGGTTATATCATTTTTTGAAGAAAAGGTTATCAAAAATAATGATAGTTTTGTTGTTCCTTTAGTAAAGGATGCTATAAAGGATTCTTTAAAAAGATTAATATATCCTAGTGTAGAAAGGGAAGTTAGAAGTGAACTTTCTTTAGAAGCTGAAAAAAGAGCAATTGAAAACTTTAGTAATAATTTAGAAAACTTATTAATGCAGATGCCCATGAAAGAAAAAGTAGTGCTTGCTTTTGATCCTGGATATGCAAATGGATGTAAGCTTGCAGTAATTGATAAAACTGGAAAATATTTAGCATCTACAGTTATTTACCCTTTTACATCTAAAGAAGGAAATCTAGAAAAAGCAAAGGATATTATATTAATGTTAATAAAAAAATATAATGTTGATATTATAGCTATTGGAAATGGTACTGCTTCAAGAGAAAGTGAAAGATTATGTGCTTCTTTAATTAAGGAGCATCATTTAGATTGTAAATATATAATAGTAAATGAAGCAGGAGCATCGGTTTATTCAACTGAAAAAGTTGCATCAGAGGAATTCCCTAATCTTTCTCCTAATGAAAGAAGCGCTATCTCAATTGGAAGAAGATTACAAGATCCTTTGGCAGAACTTGTTAAGATTCCTCCCATGGCAGTTGGAGTTGGTTTATATCAACATGATGTAACTGAAAAACTTTTAAAAGAGAAGTTAGATTTTGTTGTAGAGAAAGTTGTAAACGATGTTGGTGTAAATATTAATACGGCATCGCCATCACTATTAAGATATGTATCTGGTATTAATAAACCAAGTATTGATAAAATAATTAATTATCGCAATCAAAAAGGTAAGTTTTTATCGAGAGAAGAATTAAAACAAGAAAAGATTTTATCTGATAAAGTTTATGAGCAAGCTATTGGTTTTATCAGGGTAATTGATGGAGAAAATAAACTAGACAGAACAGATATCCACCCTGAAAGTTATGATATTGCTAAAGAATTATTAAAAATGATTAAACTAAGTTCTGATGATATTGGAAGTAATATAGAAGAAGAACTTAATAAAATTAATGCTAAAGAATATGCTGGAAAATTAAATACTGATATTTATACTATTGAGGATATTATTAAATCTTTAAAAAAACCTAATAGAGATCCACGTGATGAAATGCCAGCACCAATTTTAAAAAGCGATGTTCTTGATATAAAGGATTTAAGAAAAGGAATGCTTTTAGAAGGAACGGTTCGAAATGTTGTTGATTTTGGTGCTTTTGTTGATATAGGATTACATAATGATGGACTTGTTCATATATCAAAAATAAGTAAGAGCTTTGTTAAAAATCCTAGTGATTATTTAAGC
The DNA here is from genome assembly GCA_012799635.1 of Mollicutes bacterium. GTDB lineage: Bacteria > Bacillota_I > Bacilli_A > RF39 > UBA660 > UBA6448. Next base: position 206 of record JAAZKW010000039.1, on the reverse strand, counting down.
GTCGGAGATATTGTAAAAGTATATGTTTATGATATTGATTTAGAAAAAGAAAAAGTATCATTATCAATGTTCAAATAACTTATGTCAAATTTTTTTGAAAATGTCAGTTAGAAATTTTTAGAGAATGTCAGTAGGCATTCTTTTAAAATATCTTATTAGGGTTCCATTTAGCCCAAGGAGAGTTAACAGTTTTATTATTTTTAGAT
>JAAZKW010000038.1 GCA_012799635.1 Mollicutes bacterium | reverse complement strand
GTTCTTTCATAGTTAATATTATATTTCCTTTCATTATTTTCTTCCTTTCTAGGAAGATTATATTATATAAGACTGACATTTTCAAAAAACTAACTATACTGACATTATCATAAAACTATTACACAAAAAGGGTTAATAATTGACAAAAGAGTTGTTTATATATATAATTTTAATAGTTAGAAGGAGTAATTATGAATAAGGATAAGATTAATTTAACCCCTCAGGAGATTTTGGAACATGATTTTAAACTAGATGCTCGTGGGTATCGTCCTCAGGAAGTAGATAAATATCTTGATTTAGTTATAAGTGATTATACAGAATATGACAAGATTATTGTATATTTAGAAAAACAAATTGATAATTTAACTTCTGATAACTACAAATTAAAGGAAGACTTACGACATGCTCAAGATGAACTTGCAAAAATGGAAAAAGAACTTGCAAATAGTCCTAAGTCAGTAACTAATATTGATCTTTTACGAAGGATTAGTCAATTAGAAAAAACTGTTTATGGTAAGGAAGAATAATATCTAAGGCAAACGCTGCAAATCTTTTTTTGTAGAGGAAAGTCCATGCTCACACATTCTGCGATGAATGTAAAGTTTGTGCTTAGGGAAAAAATAACCTAAGGTAGCTTATGCTAACGGCTCCGAACATTTCTTTTAAAGAAGTAAGTAGGTATAAAAGTGCCAAAGAGACGAGCCTTTTAGTAATAAAAGGAGTGGAACGTGGTAAACCCCGCAAGTGAGAAACCCAAATTTTGGTAGGGGAACTAATCAAAGGAAAATGAACCTAAGATTGGATGTGTATACATAGATAAATGTTTGCCGCTTTATTTAAAAGCACAGAACATGGCTTATTAAGATGTTATTTTAAAATAGGAAGTGAAATTTTGGAAGAAATTGGAGAGTTGTTTTCACTTACAAGAGAAACAGCAGGAATTACCCTTAAAGAAGTAAGTGAAGATTTAAACATTGCAGAAGCTATACTTGAGAATATTGAAGACGGTAAATCCGGAGCTTTTCGTGATGTTTTTGTATTAAAAGACTATATATTTAATTATGCAAAATATTTGGGTTTAGATGCCGATAAGATAATAGATGAATTTAATGACTATATTTTTGAAACAACATCTAAAATTCCGGTTAAAGAAATAGAAAAAGAAATCCAAGAAAGCAAAAAGAATGAGGAAGAAGAAAAAATATTTTCCCCATATACAAAAAAAGAAAAACCAATTAAAAATTGGTTGTATTTCTTAATATATTCAGTAATTATATTAATTGTTATAGTAGCTGTTGTTTGGAGTGTTGTACAAATAACTGTAAATAATCAAACAGCAAGCAATATTAGTAGTTCAAAGTAAAGGAGTTTTTATGAATATACCTAATAAAATTACATTATCAAGGATTGTATTATCAATAATTATATTAATAATTTTGATGGTTCCTGCCTCTTCTTTTGGTTTTAATTGGCCAATATATGATTCTATTTTTAAAATTAAGATTAATCCTCTTAGTTTAAAATATATTGTTTCAGGCATTCTTTTTGTAATAGCGAGTTTAACTGATAAATTAGATGGATATTTAGCTAAAAAATGGGACATGGTAACGGACTTCGGTAAAATGATTGATGCAATAGCAGATAAAATACTTGTTAATGGTGTATTAATTATTTTGGCTTATGATAAATTAATTCCAGTTGCAATACCAGTTATTATTATTACAAGGGATATTATTACAGATACTTGTAAGATGGTTTCAGGAAACAAAGGAAAAGTAGTGTCGGCTTCATCTTTAGGAAGAATAAAAACCGCATTTATGATGGTAGGTGTTTCTTTTGTTTTTTTTGGTAATTTACCATTTCAGTTAATTCCATTTGATTTTGCTGGTTTATGTATTATAATTGCAACGGTATTAAGTGTAGTAAGTGGCTGTCAATATTTCTTTAACACCCGTAAGTTATTAAAACAAAAATAATTTTTAAAATGTTGTAAGATGTTAGATATATATATAAAATTTTGGTACAATGTTATTAGGTGTTAAATATGGAAAATTATAAAACTAATTATATATATTATTTAAATAGCAAAACAAAAAAAGAATTAGAGTTTATTTTAAACACCTATGAAATTGAATATAAAAAATATAAAACTAAAGCGATATTAAAAGATTTAATTTTAAACAATTTGGAAAAAATAGCTGAGTATACATTAGAAATAATCCAATATGATGAATTACAGTATCTCAAGTTGCTTGTGAAAAAAGAAGGGATTTTAAAAGTTAAGGTTAACTTTGCTCTACTAGATTTTTTAAAGGTTCTTAAAAGAAATGCTTTGGTATATTCAACCGACAATGTATTATTTATAATGCCTCTTGAGCTTGTTAATATTTATAAAAACATTTTAAAAGATAAAGATATTATAAATAAATCAGGTGAAAATACGATAAAATATAATTGTATTTTAGGATATGTTGATATATATGGAATTGTTGATTTTAATATAATTTATAAAAATTATTATAAAGATTTAAAGTATTCAAAAAAACAAGCGCTAAGAAACATAAAAATGTTTGCAACATTTTATCGGGAAATGAAAGTTTTTACTAATAAAAATAAAAAATATATAGCAAGTAATGTATTTAATGCATTTAAAGAAGCAGCATTTCTTTTAAAAAACAGATATTTTAAAAAGCATACTAATGAAGAAATATTGCGTATTCATAATTTTGAATTTATGAAAAAAAATAAAGCATATAAAAAACTGTATCGATTTGTAAATAAATATTATGATGTAGAAAAAACAAATTATAAAATAATTAACAAATATATCTTAATACCCTATTTGCATTATCAGCAAATTAATAAAGAAAAAGCAGACAAAAAACTTGCTTTATTCATAGACGATTATTTTGAATATAAAAGTAAAAAACATCAAGAAAAATTTATTGAACTTATTTACGATATAGCTACATATTATCCCTCTTGGATTAGTGAAAGTTATATGGAGAAGGAGTAATTTATGATAAAGAAAATATTAAACGACAAAAACATTCATTTATATATTAGTATAATTGTAATAGTTATTTTTACAATTGCATATGCTATAACTGTTAATAATTATAGTCACGCTTTTTCAAATGATTCCGTAATTAGCCTTTATGAAAGTAAAATGCGATATATTTCAAAAACAGCGGAATTTTATGGAATGCAAAATAAGGATTTATTTAAAGATAAAAGTTCAGTATATATTACTGTTGATGATCTTATCACAAAAGGTTATTTGACTGCTGATGAAGATGGTAATATATATAATCCCGAAGATAAAACCAAACTATTAAATGATTTCAAAATAAGGATAACTATGGAAAATGAAACTGTAATAGCAAAAATATTACATTAACATGTAAACCAATGTACAACTTTACACACAAAGGTTGATTTATTTACAAGAAATTGGATATGATGTTATTGTAAGGAGTGATAATAATGCTATATCCATCAATAGATAAAATTTTAACAAAGATTGATTCAAAGTATTTGCTTGTTCATGTTATTTCAAAAAGGAGCAAACAAATGGTTGAACATAATCATTACCAAATGAAAGATGATGAATATGTAAATAAAAAACAAATAGGAAGAGCTCTTGAGGAATTAGATAAAGGATTAATTACAGTTGTTAAAAAATAAGTTCTTGATTATCTTATAATTGTATGGTAAGATAATTGAGTCTTTGGGGAATTAGCTCAGTTGGCTAGAGCGCCTGCCTTGCACGCAGGAAGTCGCGGGTTCGAGTCCCACATTCTCCACCAAGTGATATTAAAAGCCTTTATTAAAAGGCTTTTTATTTATTAATATAAATATTAAAATTATGAGGTATATATGAAAGGTATTAGAAATCCATTTTATCGCAAAATATTTTATACAGTAATTGTAATTTTGCTTTTATTAGTGCTTACATTTTTTGTAATAAGGAAAATATCGGTAGGTAATGCTCCATATTATATTATCGATGATTCTTTGCTTGAAGAAAATTATAAAGATACTATTTTAAGAAATTATAATGAATATAAATCGTTTTCTAAAAAATATAAAATTTCTCTTGACTTAGTTCCTGAGGATTTTAATGCTAATGATTATTTAGCTGTATATCAAGAGTATGACCCTTGTAAAGAAAAAGGGGTTAAGAAGTTTATTTCTTATGAAGAGAAAAATGGCAGAATGATAATTACTTTCAAAGTTAATAATAAATGTGGTTGGTGCGAAAATAAAATAGTATTATATTTTATTGCTATTCCAAAAGACACAAAAGATTTACCTATAAAATATGTTTATAAGTATAACAAGCAAAAAATTTGTAAAGATGTTAAATTAAATAAATAATATAAAATAAGACAAAGCATGATAATTAAGTACCTGCTTTGTTTTTCTTTTATTAAAAAAAATTTAATTTTAAAGACTTTTTCCTAAAAATCTGATACAATTAAAAAGGTGATAGTTAATGAATTATCCTGGAAATATTAATAAACAATATCAAAAGAAAATTGACTATGGAAATAGGGGAATAGATTTGGAAAATCTTGTAAATATTGCTAATGAATTATATTTGCAAAAAGATCTAGCAATCATTTATAAAAAACCTACCCCTATTCAAGTTATAACGTATAATTATAATAACAAAAGAATCACCGATGCTTTTTATAAAAGCCAGTCGACTTTGGATTATAATGGGGTTTACAAAGGATTTTATATAGAGTTTGATGCAAAAAATACCAATCGGAGTTTTCTGCCAATAAATAATATTTCTAATCATCAACTTGAACATATGGAAAAAATAATTAGCCATAATGGCATTTGTTTTTTACTCATTATGATTCAAAAGGAGTGTTATTTATTAGAAGCTCAATTAGTACTTGATTTTGTTAGTAATTCAGAACGAAAAAGTATTCCATATGATTTTATTAAGATGAATGGTCATAATATTAAATATGATTATCTTCGGGGAGCAGACTACTTAATTGCAATTGACCAATTGATAAAGGAGAAAGTATGAAAATATTTAAAAAGAATAAAGATAAAAATCCTAAAGAACTTATAAAAGAAAAACCTGTAATTAAAAGTGAAAAAAAGTGTAAGAAACTTAAGGTTAGTAATATCAAAAAGAAAATAAAAGAGTTTATCTCGGCTAAAGGTATTAAGAATTTTATTTTATATATTATACTTATTTTAGGTATTCTTGTAGCTAGTTTAAGTTTAATTTTTGCACTTTATATCATTATAAGTTCTCCTGATTTTAATAAAGATGTTTTATATTCTAAAGATGCTACTGTAATATATTATAAAGACGGTTCAGAGTTAGCTAGAATTGGGGAGCAAAATAGACAAGTAATTACATATGAAGATTTGCCTCAAGTATTTATAGATGCTTTACTTGCTACCGAGGATTCAAGATTTTTTCAACATAATGGTCTTGATTTAGCAAGATTTTTAAAAGTTTCTTTAAAACAACTTACTGGTGAGAATGCAGGTGGTGCATCAACAATATCAATGCAAGTAATTAAGAACTTGTATACTAAAGGTGTTAAGAAAGAAACAACAAAAGAAAGTTTATTGCGTAAATTTAGAGATATTTATATGGCTATTTTCAAACTTGAAAATTGTTATACAAAAGAAGAGATATTAGAATTTTATGTTAATACTTTATGGCTTGGTTATGATGGCAATTTAAATTACACTGGAATATCTGGTGTTGAACAAGCAAGTAAATATTATTTTGGAAAAAGCATTAACGAACTTACTTTAGCTGAATCATCTTTACTTGTTGGAATGTATCAGAACGCAAGATTATATAATCCATATAAAAATCCTGAAGGATGTCGTAATCGCCAGAAAACAGTATTAAGACTTATGATTCTTCACGATTATATTACTGAAGAAGAGATGAATGCTGTCTTAAAGATACCGATTCAAAGTTTATTAGTTGAAAACGGAGTATCTAATACCGAAGAACATCAAGCAGCTATTGACTTTGTTCTTCGCCAAGTTCAAGAAATAACTGGTAAGAACCCTTATAGTAATCCAATGCAGATTTATTCTACTATTGATAAAAAAGTTCAAAATGTTATGACTAGAGCAGAAGAGGGGGAGTTTTATAAATTTCCTGATGATAAAATACAATTGGGAATTGCAGTTACATCTTCAGAAGATGGTTCTATTGTCGCTCTTTCGGGAGGAAGATTTTATCAAGCTAAAGGATTAAATAGAGCAACGGATATTTCAAGACAACCTGGTTCTGCCATTAAGCCGATTATGGACTTTGCTCCTTATATTGAATATTTACATGGCTCTCCAAATGATTACTTCTTTGATGAGCCATATACATATTCTAATGGTACAAAAATTAGAAATGCTGATAATGGATATATGGGCATGATTACTATGAGAAAAGCTCTTGTTGAATCAAGAAATATCCCATCTTTACAAGCTTTCCAGAGACTTCAAAAAGAAAGCCCGGGATCTATATCGAAATTTGTTCATAGTTTAGGTATTGATTATGGTCCTGAATTATATGAATCTGCATCTATTGGTGGTTTTGAGGGAGTATCACCACTTGAAATGAGCGCAGCTTTTGGTGCTTTTGCAAGGGGAGGATATTATATAAAACCGTATAGTTTCACTAAAGTAATATATGATAATGGTATTTCTTTTGATTATAAATATGAAAAAGAACAAGTAATGAGTAGTAGCACAGCATATATAATGAATGATATTTTGGCAGATGTAATTACTAATAATGGTATTGGTAAAATTAGTGTAAGAGGAACTACTTTATGTGGTAAAACAGGAACGACTACAATTGATGCTGATTCAAGAAAACAAAAGGGTATTCCTGATGATTCAACAATGGACTCATGGAGTGTAATTTACTCACCACAGTATTCTCTTTCAATGTGGTATGGATATGATGAGTTATCAAAAGAAACATTCATGACTACAGTTAATAACTGGAGACCAAGAAGAGCAATAATTCCTAGTCTTTCACATAATATATTTTCGCAAAACAAAACTTTTAAAAAACCTAAAGGGATCGTTTCCGTTGCAGTTGAAAGCAATACAATTCCACTTCAATTACCAACTGCTTATACACCGGAGGATATGAGAATAAATGGGGTGTTTCTAAGCGGCTTTGAACCTTCGGAGCAATCATCTAGATTTGCTAAATTGACTGAGCCAACTGGGGGAAAATATACTGTTGATATGTTAAATAGGGTAACTCTTTCTTGGAATGCGGCACCACTTCCAGATGCGATGAATACAGTTTTCTTAAAAGATTACTTTAATAAAAACTTTGGTACTTTTGCTTCTAAATATTATGAAAAATATATAACTGAATCAACAAATATATTTGGTGAGTTTGGTTATGATATATATAAAATTAATAGTGATGGTTCAACTATGTTTATATCTTGGACCAAAGATACAACCTTTAATGCTGGAAGTCAAATTCCTGGAGTTTATAGATATGTAATTAAAAGCTCTTATAGTAATTTTAAACCAAATCAATCAGACGGATTAATAATTAATGTTGCGATTAATCAATCAAGTGAAGAATCACAGCCAGAACTCAGTCCTTCATTACCACAAAAGCCATCAGGAAATAATAAACCTTAAATAAAAGAAAGTCAGGAAGTAATATCCTGACTTTTTTTGTATCTACAATTAATTAAACATTCATCACACTTTGGTTTTTTTGCTGTGCAAATATATCTTCCCAATAATATAAGTTGATGATTTACTTTATTATAATCCTCTTTCTTTATTTTTTTCATTAGTTTTTTTTCAATAATAGAAACATTATCATTTGAATTAACTAAACCAATTCTTTGTGATACTCTTTTAACGTGAGTATCGACAGCAATAGTAGGCACATTAAAAAGTTCTGCTAAAACAACATTTGCTGACTTTCTTCCAATACCAGGTAGAGATTCTAGATATGATCTATCATTTGGAACTTTTCCCTTTTGAAATTTAATTAAACTTTGGGCAATACCTTTAATATATAATGCTTTTTTATTATAATTTCCAAGAGAATAGATTGTTTTTTTAATATTTTTTAAATCTTCATTTGCTAAAGATAATAAATCATATTTAGCAAACAAATTCTTAGTTACCATATTAACTCTTTTATCCGTACATTGGGCTGATAACATAACAGCAATTAATAATTCATAATCTTTAGTATAATTAAGTTCGCATTTCGGATTAGGAATCATTATATCCAGTTTTTCTAATAACTCTTTAATATTCATCTAACCAATTATACTCTAGAACTTTTTCATCAATTGAAATTTCCTTTGTATCCTTGCTTTTTAGATATTCTTCTACATCTTTTGGAGTATTAATATTCTTTTTTCTCCACGCATATAAAACACTATCAATATATCGAAGTGAAAAAGCTCCATTATAATTCGCTTCCTTAGCAGCATAAATAATCATCTCTTCACTAAACCCAGCACTAAGCCATCCTTTAATACATTCATAGTCCATTCCTGATAAACTTTTACCAAAAAATTTTTGAAACTCAGTATAAAAATTGTTTTCTTCAACGGTTTTCTTTTTATTTTCTAAATCATTTTTAATTTTAGTATAAAGATTATCTAGAGATACTTTGTCGACAATTTTACCAATTTCATTTTTTACTGAATTTAATACGATTAATTTTTTTTCGAGTAAACTCTCAAAAGCACTTAATACACTTTCTTCATTAAATCCAGTTGCTTTTGCAATTTTCTTGACATCAAATGATTCGCCTTGATTATCAAAATACATTAGAACAATAAATTCATTCAAAGACAAGTTATATTTAACAGCTTCTTTTAAAAATATAGTTTCAATAATAAACTTTTTATTTTCTTTATCCATTTTGCCACTTCTCCAACACATATTTTTTTATTGCAATATAATTATTTCTTAAATTAGAATTTAATATTTCATTTCGAATATTAATCATTATTTCATTAACTTTTTTTGACGGCTTTATTTTAAGAGTATCAATAATATTTTTGCCGTTAAATTTAATATCTTTCATTGATTTTATAGGCATACCCTTATATTTTTTATTAATAACTTTTGCATCAATTCCAAGTATTTCCCCAGCCACTCTAGATAAATAAAGCCCGTGAAGAAACATTTCAATATTTGTTACTCTACCAACATTTAAAATTGTTTTTATTGATGCTATATTATCTTTTTCTGCCTTTGAAAAACATTTGTTTTTAAATTTAACTTGTGCCCACATTCCTAATAAATCAGATGTATATACTATCTTATCATATTTTAATCCAATTACATTACATATTTTAGTTTTATTTAAAATATCAAGCCCTTTTTGAAAATTTTTTGAGCTAAGAATTTTAGAGATCTCATCCTTTATTCTTTTTTCACTAATGAAATAAACAAGTTCATAATTATTTTTAATAGCATTATACGTTTTTGTTTCGATGTTAAAATCAAGAGTTGTTGCAAATCTAATTGCTCTTAATATTCTTAAAGGATCCTCCTTAAAGCTTTTAGTGGGATCTTTAATTGTTCTAATAATTTTATTATTAATATCCTCAATACCATTAGTTAAATCTATAATGGTATCATTTTTATCTAAACAAATGGCATTAATTGTAAAGTCTCTTCGTTTAATATCTTCAAGTAAATTACTAACATATTGAACTTCTGATGGATGTCTTTTATCCTTATAGACTCCTTCTTTTCTATAAGTGGTTATATCAATATTATATTTTTTAATTTTAAAATTCAAACTTCCATAATTATTACAAGAGTTATTTTTAAAAATTAGTCCTAATTCTTTTGGAACTGCATTAGTACATATATCAACATCATAAGATTGTCTTTTAATCAAATTATCGCGAACAAAGCCACCTACAATATAGGCTTCATATCCTTGGTCCTCAATTTTTTTTAATATATTTTTTAATATCTTATCCATTCAATCTCCATATTAATATCAATATTTTTTTCAAATAATATAAATTTATAATTAAATTAGGGTGTTATAAAATTGAAAAAGCGACTGCTAATCGCCTAATAATTTATGGTGCCTCTAGTCAGACTTGAACTGACACTTCCATGTGGAAAATAGATTTTGAGTCTATCGCGTCTACCAATTCCGCCATAGAGGCCTTTGCATGTAGTATTATACCATGTATAACACTCATAAGTAAATTATTAGTGCTTAAATCTTAATTATTTTCTTTATAATTACTTAAATACAAATCAATTTCTTCATCTTCATCAGTACCCAAAGATATTTTGGGTAAATCATTAATTGATGCCAAACCAAAATAATCTAAAAATTGATTGGTAGTTTTATATAAATGCGGTTTTCCGGGTAAATCTGATTTCCCAGATACTTTTATTAAATCTTTTGAAACTAATTTCCTAATCATAAACGAAGATGATACTCCTCTTAATTCATCTACTTTAATTCTTGTTATAGGCTGATTATATGCTATTATTGCCAAAACTTCTAAAGCAGACTGACTTAAAGTATTATTTTCAGGTGTTTTAATTAATTTTTGATAGTAAACATTATGTTCCTTTTTTGTAGTTAATTTAAATGAGTTTGCTAAAAAACTAATTCTAATGCCATGGCTTTCTTTTTCATATTCTTCTTGAAGTTCTTTTAAAAGCCTTCGAGCTTCTGTTTCATCAATTTCTAGTGTATTTTTAATGTTTTCTAAAGTAATACCATCATCTCCAACGACGAATAATAATCCTTCTAAGACAGCTAGCTTATTCATTGTCTAACACCTCAATATATATTTTACTAAAATTTTTGGCTTGAGACAACTTTACCTCATTGCTTTTACATAACTCTAATATTGATAAAAAAGTAACTACTAATTCTTCTTTACTATTATCTTCAAATAGATGAGAGAACTCAATTTTTCTTTTTTCTTTTAGGATATTTTTGATATATCTTTTTTTATCAATGATACTTATTTCTTTTCTTGCAATTCTAGTAGTTCTTGGTCTTTTAAAATCGATTCTTTTTTGAATATCAACAAAAGCTTCAATTAAAGCCTTAATTTCCATTTGATTGACTAAATTTTCATCGGGTAGATATTCTCTTAAATTTTCTGGTATTTTTGTAAAATAATCTTGTCTATTTTCTTCTAATTTTTGGAATTCTTCACTAATATTTTTATATTTTTCATATTCTATTATTTTATTACGAAGATCTTCTTCACTATTTATTTCATATTCAGAATCTTCCTCTTCATTATCAAAACCTAATAGTAATTTGCTTTTTAAATGAATTAATTCCGAAGCCATAATCAAATATTCGCTTTTCTTATCTAAATCATTTCTATCAAGCGAGTCAATAAAATCAATATATTCATCAATAACAATTTTCAAATCGATTTCATAAATATCTACTTGCTTTTTTTTAACCATATATAAAAGCAAATCTAATGGACCACTAAAATCATTAATATTTAAATTCATTTTTCCCTCTAAGTACAAATATACTCATTAATTAACATTGTATAATTAACTTCTGCAGAACTAACATTCTTTTTAAAAAAGATAGGATTTTCTAAATCAGTTACCACTTTCTCTAAATCAAAGTCAATATTTAAAATAACATCTGACTCAATGTTTATTTCAGATGTAACTCCGTTAGTTTTGTTATATTTATAATACATATTAAAGTATTTTAATTGCAGTTCTTCAAATTTTGAAGAATTATTTTTAACTAGGACATTAAAATTCAAATTATTGAGTTTATCATCAATAAAGTTGTAAGTTATTTTTTCGTATTCATTTTTACAAACAAGAGTCTGACTTCCCATCATTTCCGTTATATTAGAATTAGGAAAGTTATCCTTTCCGGCGCTATAGATATTAAAACTTGTAAAAGAATTATCAATATTAATAATAAAATCTTTGCTTACATTTGGCTGTAATTCACCTTTTATTAAATACCATTTAATAATTTTATTTGATTCATCATATATTGTCAGATAGTATTTTAATTCCGTTAAATTTACTTCTTTATTTGATTTTGCAGAAACATAAAAACTATTATCTATTAATTTAAAGTTAGAGAAAACAACACCATTAACTATGGCTTCTTTATCTGTAATTTTATAATTAATAGCTGGTTGCTCTTGTTTTTTTGTTATATCATTGATAGGCTTTCCTTCAAAGGCTTCATTAATATATTTACGATAATATTTGGAAATATTTGGTAGAAAAAAAACTAGGGTGCTAAACAATATAAATATGAATAATAAAACCCATAAACTATTTTTACCTCGTTTATATGTGCCAATTGTTTTACTCTCTAATGGTCCTTGAGAAGTTTTGTTTTTCTTTTTAGTCATGCTTTATCACCCAATTATTCATAATTATTATACTATAAACCAATTTATAAAACTAGTTTATTTACAAAAAAGGTTATAAAACATTCAAATGAATTAGTAATATTCTGAATTTTTTAAATAATTATTAAGGGAATATTATTATGTTTTTATTGTAAAATTTGGATCGTTATGTTATATTATTATTGCTATTAGTTATGGCGGGATAGTTCAGTTGGCTAGAACACGCGGTTCATACCCGCGATGTCGGGGGTTCAAATCCCTCTTCCGCTACCAAAGTAAATACAAAGTGTCAAAGCCACTTTTTTTATTTGTAATGGTATTACAAAGTTTAAAATAATGTTATACTATATATTATAGGAGCGTTGTATGAAATGTTTAAATGATAATTGCGATGCTAAACAAATAGAAAAAGATGATAACTTTTGTTATAAATGTGGTCATTGGACTTCAAGAGGATATTCTTTTATAAAGGATTATAAGAACATCAAAAAAATACAAAAAGGTACAGCTTTAAAATTGGATAATGATATATCAATTCTGCTGTCACTTTCTTTTTTGATTTTCATAATAATAATAGCTTTGATTTTTATAAAGGGAAATGACTTTTTTAAACCCATTTTTGCATATAAAAAAGAAATAGACAATTATTTATATGGTTATAAAAAAACAAGTATTAATACAGAAAAGCAATATTTTAATGTTCAAATAGATAATAAAGAAGAAGTTCTTGATGCTATTTATAAAGATCTTGAATTTCAAAATTCAAAATGCCTGTATGCTAAAGATGTTTTTGAAGTAGAAAATTATTTGGAAAAAGAATATGATATTGTAAATATAAGTTTTTGTGATATTCCTATGAAAAATGTTAAAAAAATAAAACAGGCAATAGAAAGAATCTATTTATTATTTCCTAATATAAAAGGAGCTTTAACAAATATTACTATTACTAATGGAAATGAAAATATAAATTATATTGCTAAGTTTGATCCAAAATATGTATTTATTAATAAAAACAATGATATTAACAATTATAATAAAGGAATTAAAACACAAATATTAATAAACAGTTATTATTTTCTAAATGATAAAATATTAAATACCCCAATCGAAGTGGTTGCTGGTGATAATTATTATGTTGATGGGGCAACTTGGGAAAGCATTTTAGCTCATGAATTTGGCCATTATATTTCTTTTGTTTCTTTATTAAAAGAAAATAATATTGATAGTATTTCTTTTATAAATAAATATAATGAATCTCTTGTTGAAAAAATAGTTAATAAATATAGTAGTGGTATTCATTCAGACAAAATAGTAGAAATAGCAGTAAGTGAATATAATAATAAATATAATGAAATGCTTAATATTGAAGAATTTGCTCAAACAATATCAAATTATGCGAGTATTAAAGACAAAAACGGTAATTTAATTTCAGAAGAAATAATTGCAGAAGCAATACATGATTATTATTTGCACGATATAAATTGCAATAAAACAAGTTATGAAATAGTTAACATTATTCAGCAAAAATTAGTGGGTGAAATATGAAAAAGTGTTATAATTGTAGTAAGGTAAATAAAGATACCGATAATTATTGCAGAAATTGTGGATATATATTAAAAAACAAAAAATATTATATTACGTTAGGTGTTATGGTAATATCAATGATTGTTATATTGGCAATTTTAATATTATTAATAATACTATCATTTATTAAAATATAAGAGGCAGGTATGAAAAAAGATTTTTATAATGAAGAAATTGAAGATGTTTATAAAAGATTAGAAACTAATATAAATGGGTTAAGTGAGGAAGAGGCAAGTAATAGACTTTTGAAAGATGGTGAAAATAAATTAACCGAAAGAAAGAAAAAATCAAACTTAGCATTATTTTTAGGGCAATTTAATGACATAATGATTATTATTCTTCTGATTGCGGCTGTTTTTTCTATGATAATTTCTTACGTTAGAAAAGAATCATATCTTGATTCAATAGTTATTATTTTAATAGTTTTACTAAACGCAATTTTAAGTTTTATCCAAGAGAAAAAAGCCGATGTTGCTATCCAAGAATTAAACAAAATGTTTATAACTAATAATCACGTAATAAGAGGGGGTATTAAGAAAAACATTGATGTTAGAAACATTGTTGTAGGAGATATTATTGAACTTGAAGCAGGAGACTACATTTCAGCGGATTCAAGAATTATATCTTCCGATGGATTTGAGACCAATGAATCTACTTTAACAGGAGAATCTTTATCTGTTAAAAAAAGCAGTGATGTATTAGCTGGTTATAAAGAGTTATATGAAAGAAGCAATATGGTATTTGCAGGTTGTAATGTTACTATGGGAAGGGCGCTAGTTGTTGTAACATCAACTGGAATGAATACAGAGCTTGGTAAAATAGCAACTAGTTTAATTGATAAAAAAAGTGATATAACTCCACTTCAAAAAAAGATAAATCAAATTAGTAAAGTATTAACATATATTGTTATAGGAGTTATTTTTTTAATGATGATAATTGGTCTGCTTATGAAAAATGACTTTTTTGATGTGTTAATGCTTTCTATATCTTTGGCTGTAGCAGCAATTCCTGAAGGTTTATCATCAATTATTACTATTATACTTTCTTTAGGAATGAGTTCAATGGCTAAGAAAAATGTTATTATTAGAAAGATGGCATCGGTTGAAACTTTAGGTTCAGTTGATATAATTTGTTCTGATAAAACAGGAACAATTACCCAGAATAAAATGCTTGTTAGAGTTATATATGCTGATGATAAATTGTATTCGGAAACAGATAATATTTTAAATAATAAAATGCTTATAAGATGTGCAAGTAATTGTCAAAATGTATATAAAAATGAAAATATATATATGGGGGATGAAACAGAGGTTGCAATATATAAATATATTGAACAAATAAATAATGAAGTTGTTTTAGATAAAAGATTAAAAGAGTACCCTTTTGATTCAGAAAGAAAAATGATGAGTACAATAAATGAGATAGAGGGGAAAAAATATTCTTTTACAAAAGGTAGTTTAGATTCAGTTATTAATAATTGTTCTTTTTATTTAGCTAATGGAAAAATAACTCCTATGAGTCAAGAAGAAAAAAAGAAAATATTTGACATTGAATTAAAAAAATCTAAGGAATCACTTAGAATGCTTGCTTTCGCATATAAAGATAAAGAGGTAGATATCCCAGAAGAAAACATGATTTTTTTAGGTTTAATTGGGATGATGGATCCTCCTAGAGAAAACGTTCCAAATTCTATAGATATTTGTTATAAGGCAGGAATAAAGCCTATTATGATTACTGGTGATAGTATTAATACTGGAATTGCAATTGCTAAAGCTGTTAATATTATTGATGATGAAAGCTTAGCTATCGAAGGAAAATATGTTGATGAGATGACTGATGATGAGCTTTTAGAGAAAATAGAAAAATACCAAGTTTATGCAAGAGTAAGTCCCAATACTAAACTTAGAATTGTCGAAGCACTTCAACATTTGGGTTATGTTGTGGCGATGACAGGAGACGGTGTTAATGATGCTCCTGCTATTCAAAAGGCTGATATTGGTATAGGAATGGGTGTAACAGGAACAGAAGTGGTTAAAAAAGTAGCTGACTGTATTTTAGTTGATGATAGCTTTGCAACAATTGTTGATGGTGTAGAAGAAGGAAGAAGAATTACTTCAAATATAAAAAAAGTGATTTTATATTTGTTATCAGGTAATTTAATTGAAATCATACTTGTTTTTGTATCAATGTTATTAAATATGGAAATGTTTACTACTATTCAATTATTATGGATTAATTTAGTAACCGATTCAATACCTGCGGTAATGCTTTCTTTTGAAAAAACTGATAGTGATGTTATGAGTAATAATCCCATTTATTGTTCCAATCGAAGTTTTTTTACCCCATTATTAATTGCAAGGATGGTTGTAAGTGCTATTTTTAAATCGATTATAATGCTTATTCTCTTTCTATACTATGTTAAAACGCAAGATGTTGCAACAGCAGGCTCACTTATGTTTATTTTCTTAATTGTAAATGAGTTACTGTTTGCTTTTTCCTGTCGTAATTTAAAAAAATCAGCAATTAATAAAAACATTTTTTCTAACCATAGATTAACTATTGGAATATCTGTTTTAGCATTAATTCAGGTTCTAGTTTTAACAACAAGCTTTTCAAAAATACTAATAGTTGATAATATAAGTTTTAAAAGTATTTTATTTATTTTAATAATATGCGTTATAATATTTGTGATAGAAGAATTAACCAAACCAATATATGTTAAGTTATTTAAAGATTATACGGAGGTAAAAGATGAAAAAAAATAAAATAACTTCTTTAACAATATTTATAGGAATAATCATAGTTTTTGTTTTTTCTTTAGTAGCAGCAGTTAATATCGTAAGAGAAAAAAATGAAAGTAATTCTTATTATGTTAAACTGGGTGATGAGGTTGACGCTAAAATAGAGGCAATCATTATTGAAGATGGTAAATTAAAAGTGGATACTTCTGGTAATGCACTTGAATATTGTGTAAAATCAACAAAAACTAATCCGAGCATTAATAATATTTGTTGGAAAAAAATAGTAGATAATGCGGCAGAAATAGCTATCTATAAATATAAAAGATATTATATTTGGATTAAGGATGTAAATGGTAATATCAGTCTTCCAATTAGTGTGAATACTAATAAAAAGAGTTAATGAGATAAATATTATTTCGTTTAAAAAGAAAGTAAAGTAAGTAGATGAAACAATAACATGTAGAAGTTAATTGATGTTTAATTGCCGATAAGTAACAGTTTTAGTCTATATATATTTGAAGAAAATAGAGAATCTATGATATACTGTTATTATGAATTTATTTACAAGGCCTTTTTCAAAGGGGGAATATCAAAATGAGCAATAATAGAATACCAACTTACTTGTTACCAAGGGAATTACCATCTTGGGCTAAAGTTGTGCGGATAGAAAACGGCATTGATATTTACAATATGAGTGTCTTTGATAATATAATGTCTTGGACGAAAAACATTCCTAATATTCCAGCGATTGATTATTTTGGTAATATTATCACATATGGAGAGTTGCCTAGTGTTGTAAAAAATTACGTTAATGGTTTAAAATCAATTGGTATTGAAAATGATGATGTTATAACAATGTGTTTGCCTGTTACTGTTGAAAATAATATTTTGTTATTGGCAATTAATAAACTTGGAAGAATACAAAATAGTCCGAATTTTTTATTTTTACGAAATGATTTTAAAACGTATACTGTAGATAAAGGTTCTAAGACACTAATAATTTTAGATGCTTATTTACCCTTTGTAGTTGATTATTTAGAAACATCAGGAATAAAAAATGTGATTATTACAAATCTTAAGGATTATTTGCCAGATAATCAAAAAAATAGGTTTGATGACTTAACGCATTTACCTTCTAAAATTCAAGAAGTATTTTGTGATTATAAAGCTCAATTAGAATGTAAGAAAAAAATATCGAAAATGCGTAATATAAATTTCATAAGAATGTCTGAAGTAATTTCAGTAGGAGCAAATTGTAAAGACGAATTGTTTTTCGGCCCTATTGATATTGATAGAGATGTTAGTTATTCATATACCAGTGGGACTACTGGTATGCCAAAGTGTGTGGTTTTTAAAGAACAAGCTGCAAATGCGTTAATAGAAGTACACAAGGGTATTGATACAAAGGATTATGTTGGTGAAAGATTTTTCCAAGTTATTCCATTGACATATGCAACAGGGGAAAGATATTGTGGGTATTTACAATTTGCAAAAGGGAAGACTTTGGTTCCACATCCAATATATTGTAAAGATACATTTGGCAAAGACTTGAGCGAATCCAAGTGCAATTGGGCTGTTGCACCATCAAGTTTTTATTTGGCTGGTGTTGCTCAGGGTCAGATTGCACCAGATGCTTTTAAGCATGTTACTCGTCCAACTTCCGGTGGAGAACCACCAACTAATAGTAATATTGTTTTAATAGATGAGTGGTTAAAGATGAATGGCTGTAATGTAAGGTTTTCACAAGGAGGTGGAACGACAGAGGATGGAATGGGAACGTTATATAGTTATTTTTTAGATGAAACTACAAAAACTGATGAAACTGGGCATCCATTGCCAGGCATTTTTATTAAAATAGTAGATAAATATGGAAATAAAGTTCTAGACGGAGAAAGAGGTTTTATACTTGCAAGTAGCCCAGCAGCAGCTCATCGATATTTAAATAATGAAGAAGCAACTGCTAAAAGATGGATTTATGAAGATGGAATTAGATGGGGAATAACAGGAGATATTGGAGTTAAAAATAAAAACGGTTCTTACAGTATGCTTGGAAGAGCTAGTGATAGTATTATAAATCAAGATGGTGAAACAATTTATTTATTTGATATAGAACGTTCACTTGCTGCTGACGATCCAGTTATCGAATGGGAAATAAACGCTTTTAAAGATTTTGAAGGAAATAACTATGTTGTTGGACAAGTAGTTTTAAAAAAAGAATTTATTGGAAAAGAGGCAGAAGTTATAAAATATTTAATTGATAAATATCACTTATTTGCGATTAAAATATATAACGAGTTTGAATTAAGTGAAGTAACAGGGAAAAGAAATTATAAATTGTTGGCAAATGATTATGAAGGATATTTGGCATTTGATAGGAATGGTCATTTTATTGAATATAATTTTAGTCCTGATGGAGAGATTATTCAAAAAAATCTCGGCGTCTCAAGAATAAGAAAAGCAATTTAAAAAAGGCGAAAAAATTTCTAATTTATGTTATAATATTAGAGGTGATGGAAGTGTGATGCTATTAAATGTAGGCGTTTGTATTTCTTTTTCAATTATATTATTTATAATTATTATTAATTTTTTCTCTAAAAAAAGAATTTCTAAATATGAAAACACAATATTTGTTTGTTTAGTTCTTCTTACAGATTTAGGTTTATCAATCGTGATATTCATTTATATTGTAGTGTTATATCTTAGGCCACAATTTTCTTTTTTATTAAAACCATTAGTAAAGTCATTATATATTTATTATGTATTATGGATGTACTTATTTGTTTCTTATAATTTGTTTTTATTAAAAGAAAAAAATTTAAAGAAGCGAAAAAATATTTTTTTAATAATTATTTATGGTTTGTTTTTTTTACTATCGTTACTTTTACCATTTAACTTAGAGATAACAGAATCGTATTTTTATCCTCCTGGAATTGGTTCATATGCTCAATATATATTTGGAATTGTTGGTTTTATAATTATTGGAATAAACTCTTTTAAAAATTTTAAAAAATTAAAAAATAAAAAATTTATTCCTTTAATTGTCTGCACGATTTTGGGAATTAGTGCAAGTGTTTTACAATATTTTAAGCACGAATTTATGTTTATAGTTCCTTCTAATGCTATTGGTGTAATCTTAATGTATTTCACTATAGAAAACCCAGATTTAAAAATTCTTGAAGAATATACGCGAAATAAGAAACTAACCGAGGAGAATATTGAAGCGAGAACAAATTTATTATTCAAAATAACTGAAGACGTGAAAAATCCAGTGAAGAAAATAAAGCATTATAGTGATAATATTTTAAATACAAATATAGTCGAAGAAAAAAATTTAAATGCAGTTAATATTTTAGTAACCTCAAAAGACTTATTAAATAATGTAAATGATGTTTTAAATATATCTCGCATGGATAAGGGAAGAATAAAAGTTTTTGATACTACATATGATGTGTATAAGTTATATAATCAGATAGTATATATTATAAAAAATAAAATTGGCTCAAATATAGATTTTAAATATAGTGTTAGCGACATTATTCCAAACATACTTTTTGGAGATGCATCAAGAATAAAACAAATAATTTGTTCTTTGATTTTAAATGATTATAAAAATGCTAACCAAGGTGTGATTGATTTAGATATTTATTCAATAGTAAAATATGATGTTTGTAGGTTGGTAATAACGGTGCAAAGCTCAATGAGAAAATTAACTTTATTTGAAATAAATGAAATTTTAAGTAGTAATATAGAAGTGGATAATAACAAAATAAAAGAGTTGAGTGAATTAGATTTTGATTTAAAACTTATTAAGAAATTAGTAGATATATTAGATGGGACATTATTAATAACATCGGATGAAAAAGGAACAATATTTAAAGTTGTATTAAATCAATTGATCAAAGAGGATGAAACAAGTAAAAAACTTGATTTAATTTCAAACAAATTATCTAATAAAAAGAGGGTTTTATTAGTAAATGATGATTATCAAGAATTAATTAAGATTGCAAATGAATTGAAGAGAAATAATTATGATGTAACTTCGATAATGCATGGAGAAGATTGTATTTTAAGGTTGAAAAAAGGAGATAAATATAATTTATTATTACTTGATGATGAGTTGATCGAAGAAACGATAATAACATTAATAAAAGAAATAGATGAATTAAATATAGAAGATATAGTAAAAATAATAATGTTAGATAAGAAAAAAGAGTCATTAAAAGAGCATTATATGGAAAAATATTCTTTTAAAGATTATTTATTAAAGGATAAGTATAAAGAAGAAATACAAAGGATTAAGAACAAATATTAATTAATGATTGAATTATAATAAGAGGAGATAAAAAATGGAATATTTAGATATATATGATGAAAATGAAAATTATTTAGGAAAAGAAAAAAGAAGCATTGTTCATCAAAACGCTTTATGGCATAAAACAGTCCATTGCTGGTTATATGATAAAAAAGGCAATGTGTATTTTCAATTAAGAAAAGACGAGGGAACTCTTTATACTACGGCATCAGGTCATGTAGATGCTGGGGAAACAATAAAGGAAGCTTTTGGAAGAGAAGTTTTGGAAGAAATAGGTGTAAATGTAGATTATGAAAGTGCGAATTTAGTTGAAATAAATAAATTTGTTATGGATAAATTAAAAGAAGATGGGACATATTTTAAAGATAGAGCTTTTGCTAATGTATATGTTTGTGAATACAAAGGGTCTAGTGAAGATTTTAATTTAAATTTAGATGAATTGAAGGGTATTGTAAAAGTAAATGTTAATGATGCTTTAGATTTATTTAATCATAAAAAAGATGTTATTAATGGGGTATTACTTAGAGTGGTTGAGAATCAAAATGTTTTAGAAAAAAAAGATTTTAAAATACAAGATTTTTTAGTGAATAGTGGTGAAACAGCTATTGGAAAATATGGTAATGTATTAAGAAAGATTATCGAATTAATATAAATAAAAAATGCCCTAAAAATTATAAGCATTAGTGGGAAAACCTTCGCTATTATAATAATTTTTAGAAAATTGCTTTTAGCATATTATCTAGCGTTTATATTTTTTCTTAAGCTTTTTCATTTTTAAAAGCTTCTTTTTGTTTTCCTTTAAAGTTTCATAATTTCCACTTTTTGAATGAATCAAATAACCTTCTTTTTGACGTAATTTTTTTCTTTCTTCTACAGATAATTCTATTACTTTTTCTGCAATATCCATATGTAAAACACCTTCTAAATGATCCATTTCATGTGATAAAACAGTTGATTCAAAACCTTCAAATCTCTCATTATATTTATTACCCATAACATCAAAATATTCTATATCAATAACATATGGTCTTAAAACTTTACCACAATTTTTTAAACCACTACAACATGCTTCCCAATATTCTGTTAGTCCTTCTCTTTTAATAATTTTTGGATTAATTAATACACGCGCCTCATTATATTTTTTATCTTTTTCTGTTTCAGAATTGGTTTGAGAACGATTAATTATCTCTAAATTAGTATTTTTTAAATAAATAAGTCTTTTGGGAATGCCTATTTGAACTGCAGCCATAGCCATAACTTCATTGTTTAAACAAAATTGTTCTAATGATTTTATATTATTTAATAAATTAGGATCATTTTTAATATCAACTTGAATTGATATTTGTCTTAAAAACTCTTCATTATCTTCAATTGTTATTGGTTTTATTTCATTAATCATATTATGCCTCAATAAGATTATATCACATTTATTTTACCCCCTCTTTTTAACAAGTTTTCCTTTTATTTGGAGCACGCTTTATCTAATCCAATTAATACTGATTTATCATTATAATCAATATATATTGTTCCGCCTTTTGAATTTAAAAAAGCTATATTATCTTTATAAATGCTTTCACTATAATTTTCTTTAAATTCAATGTTTTCATTTTCTAACACAAATATTATCTCTATATAACATTATAACCTATTTTTTAAAAAGCCTACCAACCTACCAAAAAAATTAAAATATTATTAACAAAAAATAAAAACCTTGTAAATACAAGGCTTAATTTTATTTGGAGC
>JAAZKW010000037.1 GCA_012799635.1 Mollicutes bacterium | reverse complement strand
TTGTTCTTTCATAGTTAATATTATATTTCCTTTCATTATTTTCTTCCTTTCTAGGAAGATTATATTATATAAGACTGACATTTTCAAAAAACTAACTATACTGACATTATCATAAAACTATTACATTTTAAACAATAAAGATTGTTTTTTAACATATTTATGTTATAATCTTTGTGTAACACGCAGGTGTAGTTTAATGGTAAAACATCAGCCTTCCAAGCTAATGACGGGAGTTCGATTCTCCTCACCTGCTCCATTGAGAATTTAGTAACAACCCTAGTAAATGAAAGTTTACTAAGGTTGTTTTTTTATATTTTTGACGGCTTATATATGTAACTCCTTTCAAATCTAAAGAAAGGAGTTATTTTTATGTTAAAGACTAAAATCATTCAAAATTATAAACCTACTTCTAAATCATTACAATTATTTAAAAATATTAAAGATTTAGAAATTACTAATGGATATACTTTATTAATAGAAAAAACCAATATTGTTCAAGTATTCCCAATTATTTATAAAACTAGTAATTTAACTATTTATGAGTTTCCTAAAGAATATACAAAAAAGACTTATTATGTTGTTGAATACAATAAGTCTTATAAGTATGATGACATTGTAAAATTAATTTAAACAATTATCAATTAAATTATAACCTAATAAAGTAATCCTAAACTTTTCTATTCCACCATCAGCTCTTAATGGTATTCCTCCTATTGAGGCCGCAGTTGCTGAACCTTTAAATCCTTCACAACATTTTAATCTGAATAAATTTAACATTGCAAGTTCATATTCATCTTCGCTTAGTCGTAATACATGTTTTATAGCATTTCCGTCAATATAAATATCTTTATTATTTCGTATTTCTTCTTTATCATTTCCATTTCCTATAAAATCTAAAATTTTAACTTCAACAGGGCTTAAATTTTTTAATATTTCTATATACATCATTTTTTTATCAAGTTTTTTATCTGGATCTTGCCAATTAACAAGTAAATCACTCCATAATTTTTGAATATTTTCATCATCTTCTATAAAAGCATTTCCTAAAATTTCTATCAAAAATTTTGGTGCTATTGGAGTTTCTCTACCTTCCAAATTTCTTTTTTTCTTTTTCTTCTCATATTTATCGAAAAAACGTAATGCGTTTGACCATCTAAAATAATTCAAAGTATCTAATGCCATATCTCCAATTGTTGCTACAACTCTGTTGTTAGTATTTTGTAATTTAATTTTTCCTTCCATTCCATATCCAGAAATATCAAATTCATATATCTTATCTTTTTTATCGTTATCCATAGTAAACCTCCTAATGGTTCTTTATTATACTACCTTTTATCCAAATATCCCATAGTTTTAAATGAATTCAATAATTTTATAGTATAATCAAACTAGCAGTAAACTTTAAAAATATAATCAAAGAAAGGAATAATCAAATGAATGTAGGAATTTATGTTAGGGTTTCAACAGAAGAACAAAAAGATTTTGGATATTCTATTGAAGCTCAATTAAGAGAAATAAGAAATTATTGTAAACAAAGAAATTTAACTATTGTTAAAGAATATAATGATGCAGGATATTCTGCTAAAGATTTAAAAAGACCTGAAATGGAAAGAATGATTGATGATATTAAAAATAAAAGAATTAATCTAGTCGTTGCAGTCAAAGTTGATAGGTTAACTCGTGAAGGATATGATGGTCAATGGTTCTTAAAATTTTGTAAAGAAAATGATTGTGGTTTATTATTGCTACAAGAAAATTATGATGTAACTACTCCAGATGGTGAAATGATGTATGGAATGGCTTTATTATTTGGACAAAAAGAAAGACGAGAAATTGGTAATAGAACTCGTAGAGCTATGGAAGAAGCAGTTAAACAAGGAAAGTATCCTGCTAAAACACCTATGGGATTTATTAAAAATGAAGATAAAAAATTAGAAATTAACCCTATTGAAGCAGAAGTAATCAAAGATGTATTTAAATTGTATGCTGATGGTAATAGTGCTTGTGAAGTCGCTAAAATAATGAAAGATAATAATAGATACTTAAAAGATAATGGTAAATGGACTGAAAGTAGAATTACAAAGATAATAAATAATCCAATATATGTTGGAAATGTATGTTGGGGATTATACAAAAGAAAAAAAGAAAATCAATTAACTATACTTAATCATTCTCCTGCTATTATAGATAGAGAGCTATGGGAAAAATGTCAAACGCAAAAAGAAAAGAATTCGCATGGTAATTATGGAGAGAATATTCATATATTTCATCAAGTTGTTAGATGTCCATCTTGCAAACAATTAATGAATTCTTTTTATACTGTTAAACACCAAAATAAAAATATCAAATATAACTATTATGTCAGATGTAATAATAAAAGTTGTGAACTAAAAGGTAAAGTATATAATGCTAGTAAAATAGAAAAAGAATTAATACATATCTTAAATGATTTATCAGGTATAGCAATATTAAGTAAGTATTCTTTAAACTTCCCTAAACAAGAAAAAAAAGATGATTTGGATAATATTCAAGGAATGTTAATGATGTTAAAGAATGATGAAAATAAATTATTAGATTTATATTTAGCGAATAATATTAAAAATGATATAGTTACTAAAAGATTAAATAGTATTGAAGCCGAAAGAAAACAATTATTAAATAAAAAAGATAAAATTGAAAATAATTTTGTTTTAAACTACAATGATGATGTTTTAAACCTTTATGAAACTAAAAATAATACAGATTTAAAAGGTATTAATCCTTTGTGGAATATTTTATCAAGAGAAGCTAAAAAAGATATTATAAGTGATTATATAAAATTTATAGATGTATCTATAGATAAAAATTATAATGTTAAAATAGATAATATTACTTTTAATAATAACTTTATTCAAAATAAATTTTATAATTTGCCTGAATACTTAATGAATAAGTTTAAAAATACTTATAAAGATATGAAATTTTTAGGGGTATTTACTCAAGAACAATTTAACAATTTAAATTTAGAAAATGAATTTGAACTATATTCTTTAAACGAATTAATTAAATATAGAAGAACTGATGATAAGATAGATAAATTAATAAAAAGATATGAAGAACATAATTTAGAGATAGCAATTATTATTGAAAATAACACTTATAAAAATGCAATTATCCTATTTAAACGATGTATAAAATTATCTGAAATATGTACAAATTAACTAAAAAAACACTAATAATTTTTTACATGAGCATAAGATGATGCCAGCAAATATCATAAATTCCCTTATTTTATAAGGGATTATGAGGTGGCAAATCTTATTTTGCACTTGCAAAATTGTACATATATATGTACATAGAATAATTAAAATATAATTTTAACCCTTTATTTATAAGCCTTTCTTATGTACATAATTTCCTAAATTTTTGTACATTAGTATAATTTTAGAAAAATTTTATGTACATTACTAATTTTATAAAAGTACAAGTTGATAAGTTCAAAAAGCATTAAAAATGTTTTTGAAAAGTAACCATTTTGGTGCATATAAAAAAGTCAAGAGTATACAAAGCTACGCTCTTGACTTTTTTAATTTTAACAACATCTTAGTTAATTAGCTATAATTTCATTTATATCTAAAAAGTAACCTAAAACTTCACCAACATCTGTAATTTTCCCTCTGATAGTTATCTCTTGATCTTTTGTTAATGTCTTCACAATTTCTTTTTGTTCTTTGTTTTTAATATCACAATGAATTCCATTAAAATCCCACTCATCAGTTGATGACATTAACGAAATGTACGATAAATCAGAATCTATTGTTCCTAACTTACCAGTTACTTCAACATATTTATTATTATATTTATCTTTAGCTGCAGCAGCATTGTTTTCCAAAGCATCATCTAATTCATCTTTTGATACTTTTAAATACTCAATTGTTTCTTGTTGTTGAGATGAGTTATTGCTAGAACCACCACTAGGAGATTCTTCTGAATTTCCACCACTTGAAATAATTCCAATAACAACTATCACAATAATAACTATCAACCAAATTGGCATTCCTTGTTTAGAACCACATTTAGGACATTTTTTTGCCTTCTTATTTATTTGTTCTTTACATTTCTTACATTGTTTTGTTTCTGCATTATTCATAACTATTAACTCCTTTCTATTTAATTATATCACGCAAACTTCACGTAGACGACATATTTTTAAATTTTTTTATGGAATAATTTTGTATAGGGAGGAAGTGATATACTTTGACTGGTAGATATTCAAAAGAAAAGTTATCCTTAATTGTAAGAAAAAATATTAAAAAATATCGATTAATGAGAAAGTATACACTTCAAGAATTAGCTGATTTAACAGGATTAACTCATGGATTTGTAAGAGATTTAGAGTGCTTATCAATTGACAAAACACCATTATTAGAAACAGTTGGTAAGTTTGCAGAAGCTTTAGAAATAGATATAAGACAATTATTTGATGATATTAATTAAAAATTATGTTATAATCTAATTATGAAAGGTTGTTACTAAAACCTTATATGCTCCATTTGTAAAAATCGTCGGAACAACCGATGTTGAGATAAAGCTTAATTAGAAATAATTAAGTTTTTTTGTGTCTAAGAAAGGTTGTGATGATATGTTAAATATTATTAAAGAAAAACTTGATTTAAGCCCTGATTTAAAGAAAAAGATTGATTGGGCTAAGAATTATACTTCTACTCCAATAACTCTTGAGAAAGGTCATTTAATTAGATTAGAACCTAGTAATCTTGCTTATGTAGATCCACATAAAGTAAAAATTAATAATTATACTTTCTTGTTCTTCAATGGTGTTAATACTTTTTATGTTAATAATCTAAACGAACAACACAATTTATCAGAACTAGAAAAATTCTTTAAACTAGCTAAATGTTCTTAATACTATTCCCTCAATAAGGAATTGACAATTTCTTAAAAAGTGATATTATAAATAACCAATGAAAGAGGTAACTCTAGAAATGGAGGTACATCTATGAAGATAAAACACAATATATCGAAAAAATATAATATTGAATTTAATGAGGAGTCAGTAGTATTTAGACTTTACTAGATACTATTGTCTCCTCTTTTTTAGTAATAAGGAGGTTGAATATGGAAGAAGAAAGAAAAGTTGCTGGTATTTATATTCGTGTATCAACAGAAGATCAAGCTCGTGAAGGATTTAGTTTAGGAGAACAAGAAGAAAAGTTAAAACAATTATGTGATTATAAAGGTTATGAAGTATATAAAGTTTATTGTGATGCTGGTATTAGTGCTAAAGATATGGAACATAGACCTAAGTTTCAAGAAATGTTAAAAGATATGAAAGATGGTAAAATCAATTATATCGTTGCTTATAAACTTGATAGAGTCACTCGTTCTGTTAGAGATTTAGAAGAACTAATATCACAATTAGAAAAATATAATACTTATTTAGTATGTGATAGAGATGATGTTAATACCTCTACTGCTAATGGTAGATTCTTTGTAAGAATGTTAACTGTCTTATCACAACTTGAAATTGAAATTGTATCAGAAAGAACTAAGTTCGGTTTAAATGGTGCTATTAAGTCTGGTCATTTACCTGGACAAGTAGCTTTAGGTTTTAAGAAAGATGGAAATAAGAAAACTATAATTGATCCAGCTACTGCTCCTATTGTTAAAAGAGTATTTGATTTATATTTACAAGGTAAAACATTCTTACAAATATCAAATATATTTAATGAAGAAAAAGTATTAAATAAAAATTGGAAAGATACTCATATTGAAAGAATAATAAATAATCGTTTATACATGGGAGATTATGAAATGTATAAAAGACTTAAAGAATGGAAAAATGTTGAACCAGTTATTTATATGAATGTTGTTGAACCTATTATTCCAAGATATATTTGGGAAGAATGCCAAGCACAAAAGATTATTAATCAAAGAACTTATACTAGAGATAGAGTTTATACTTTCTTTCAAAAACTTAAATGTCCTAAATGTGGCAAGATAATGAAATGTAAAGGTTCTGGTGGAAAAA
This sequence comes from Mollicutes bacterium, assembly GCA_012799635.1. Classification (GTDB taxonomy): domain Bacteria; phylum Bacillota_I; class Bacilli_A; order RF39; family UBA660; genus UBA6448. Next base: position 8,414 of record JAAZKW010000037.1, on the reverse strand, counting down.
GAAAAAAATATGTTTATTATAATTGTGAAGATTGTCATGAGAATATTAGAGAGTCTTATGTTGAAGAAGAATTTGAAAAGATTGTTGGTCAATTACTAAGATTTGATAATGAATATAATGAACTATTTTTACCACTATTTGCTGATAAAGAAAAAGTTGCTGATAAATCTGATATTGAAAGAGAAATAATAAATCTTACTAAACAAAAAGAAAGAATTAAAAAAGCTTATATGTCAGAGGTTGTTGAACTTGATGATTTTAAAGAAGATTTAAAAGTAATAAATGAAAAACTAGATATATTAACTAAACAATTAGAAAAAGAACAAGAATTAAAAAATAAAAATAGATTCACACCAGAGAAAGTTATGGCTGATAGAGATTTACAAAGAATATTTATGACAAACGGAAAAGATGTTTCATTGTTCCTTACAGAGTGGCAAACAATGACTAAAGAAGATAAACAAGAATTTATAGCTAGATATATTGAATCACTAACTTTTGAAAAAGATGATAGATATCCAAATGGGATACATTTAATAGATATAAAATTAAAGTCATTATTCACTGAAAAAGTTAGTCGTTTATCTGAACTAGGTTTATCACAAGTTCCAGTAGAATTTATTTCAAATGATAAATCAGTAATGTTAAATGTTAGTTATCCATTAAAAGAATCACAAGTAAAAGATTATATGAAAGAGTTTAAAAATATAGAGGGTGTTAAATTACATATTCATCCTACTTTCAATTATAGTTTAGAAGATATGCCTAATGAAATAGAATTTAATCTTGATAAAGATGAAAAGGTTTTAAAGTTAATTCCTATCATAAAAGATATAGACAATCCTGAAAGTTTAACAAATAAGTTTAAGTTAGGTATTGTTACTTCGTTTGTTAAGACTACTGAAGAGGTTTCTAAGGAATAATCCTTAGCCCACGAAATCTTGTATGGAGAATCCGTACAAGATATCTAGGGGGTTATATATCTTGGATGTCCCAGATATGATCCAAAATAACCCACACTAAAAAAGGAGGAATTATATGGCTGAATTACCTTATTCATTTCATCTTGGAAGTAATAAAAATAGAAAAGCATCAGCAAGAAGTAATGCTAGGAATAATGTGAGTGGTTCTTCTTCTCTTGCTAATAATGGAATACAAAATTATCAACAATTATCAAAAGTAAATAATCATGATTTTAGAAAATATGAAAATGATAATGATTATATTTATCAATTAAAAGGAACTAATGATATTGTTTATGATGTTAAAGAATTTTATAAAACTGAATTTGAAGAAGCTAGACTTGAATACAATAATAAACAATCTAGACCTAGTAGAAGAATTGATGATTATTTTGAATATGTTAATAAAGATGAAAAAAGAGATCTTGCTTGTGAAATTATAATTGAACTTGGAAATAAAGAATATTGGGATACAAAAGATTTTGAATTTAAAAGAGAAATGGTTAATGTATATGAAGAACATTTACACGATTTAGAAAGACTAGTTCCAGAGTTTAAAATAACAAATGCAGTTGTACATTTAGATGAAACTTCTCCTCATATGCATATAGTTGGTGTTCCAGTTAAAGATGGTTGTAAAACAGGTTTATCAAAACAAGTAAATAAATCATCAGTTTTTACTAAAGAAAGACTTGAACATATACAAAATGTTATGAGAGAAAAATGTATTGATACTTTTAATAAATATTTTGAAAAAGAAAATGCAACTCTTAAAACTAAAGAACGAGGAAGAAACAAAGATATCCATGTTAAAGATATGGTTAATTATCAAGAACTAAAAAAAGAATTAGAAATTAATAAAAGAAGTATTGATAAAAATAATGATAAGATAAAATCGATAAACACCTCTTCAAAAGAGTTGAAAGATTTATTATCTGGTTTAGAAGAATCTAGACTTGGTGGTTATAAACTTAATAATAAACAAAAAGAAAGATTACAAGATTTAATTAAAGATGTTGAATCTATAACTGATTATTTTGATAATTATAAAAATGTAATTAATAATATATCTTCAATTAATGATAATTTAAAATATCAAAAAGATAGAAATAATAAAGTTGAAAATGATAATAATAAACTTATTAAAGAAAATCAAAAACTTAAAATGAGGAATACTGAATTAAAAGAAGATAGAGATTTTGTTCATGCAGTTATGGATAAGAGATTAGATGAAAGAAAAGATTTTATAACTTATCTATGTAAAAATGCCAATAGTAAAGATTCAACTACATCTAGATTCTTTAGACAAGTTGTTAATGATATGAATAGTAAAAACTTAATAACTGATAAAGAACACAGAGTTATATTTAATCCACCTAGAACTATTAATAAATCAGAAATAAATAAAGCCCTTAGTTCTATTAATAGAGAAATGGATGAAGCTGCTGAAGAATTTTATCAAACAAACAAAAAGGACGACTATTATTTATAAAAAGAAAGAAAAGACGATTTATTATAAATCGCCTTTTTTCATCAATTAATATAATTACCAAGATGTAGTTTCATGATAATCGCAATGATCTACTTCTTTTCCATCAGAACCCATAAACATTGCTTTATACTTCCATGTTTGATTTCCTAATAGATTATTAGTATTATCTATTGCTGTACCTAAGTTGTTCCCATCTTTATCGTAGCAAATAAATTCAATTTGAACATAACTATAGTCTTTATCAGTTTTGTTAGTAACTACTCCTTCAATATAATAACCTATACCATAATCACCAGCATATGATTTATCAACTGTATAAGAAAATTTTTCTTTATTTGATGAACTACCACCACTTGATGACTTTTCACTTGTTTCAGAACTACTACCACAAGCAAATGTTAAGAATACAATTCCACATAATGATAAAAGCAACATGTTTTTAAATTTTTTCATTTTCAACCTCCATATATTTTTTTTCGACAAGGCAAGCAATAAGAATTGCAATAAAATATACAAGTATATCTAAAAAGTCAAAAGTTCCATTTGCAATATTTGTTAATTGCATTATTTCAAAAATAACTCCTATGCAAAGAACAAAGATAGATGTTAATAAAATATATCTTTTTGTAATATTTTTGGAAAAATTAATTGCAATAAAGAAAAAGCTAATGACCCAAAGACCATCTGATAAATAATTTCTCGTAATTGTACATACTAAATTACTTTTAGATAAAAAATCATTATCAAATAACCAATATATAGCTACACCAATTACAAAAGCAATTATTGCTAAGACGACTCTTTTAAAAATAGAACTTGATATTTGCACATTCAATACTAAACTCCTTTCATTATTTATTATATCACCAAAGCTTCGAACAGGCGACATATTTTTTAAACTTTTTATGAAATAATCATAATGTAAGGAAGTGATAGTACTTTGAGCAGTAGATATTCTAAAGATAATCTATCTATGATAGTAAGAAAAAATATAAAAAAGTATCGTCTTATGCGTAAGTACACACTTCAAGAATTAGCTGATTTAACCGGTCTTACCCATGGATATGTAAGAGATTTGGAATGCTTATCAATAGATAAGACTCCATTACTTGAAACTATTGGCAAGTTTGCAGATGCACTTGAAATAGATATCAGACAACTTTTTGATGATATAGAAGAAAAAACAAGCACTTGCCAAACAAAACAAAATTAGTGTATAATGAATATGTAATTAAGATTTATCTCTTATTACATTTGTATGTAATTGTTTCTCAAACGAGATACACAATTGCTCCATTGAATATAAGAGAACTTTGTACCTACAAGGTTCTTTTTTTGTATATTCATGTAGTTAACTTGGAAGATTATCTAGTTATTTTGAACGATTGAACGATTTCACTTTTAAATATCTAAATTACATTGTATAATTTTATATAGAGGTGATATTTGTGTTAGAAAATGAAAACATTGAATTTAAAGAAGGTTATAGCGAAAGTATTTATAAAGATATTATTGCCTTTCTAAATTCACAAGGTGGAACAATATATATTGGTTATAATGATAAATCAGAATTAATCGGATTAAATAATATTGATAAATTAGAAGAAAAAATATCTAATGAAGTTACTCAAAAAATATCTCCTGATTGTTCGGTTTTTGTATCTATAAATAAACAAAAATTAGAAGGTAAAAATTATATTACTTTAAATGTTAGTAAAGGAATTAATCTTTATTATTTAAAAGAAAAAGGTGTTTTAAAAGGGACTTATATTAGAAATGGTTCTTGTTCAATGCCAGCTAGTGAAGAGACTGTTAAACAAACGATTATTAAAAATAGTAATTTATCTTTTGAAACCTCTATTTCTCATGATCAAGATTTAAGTTTTAATTATATTAGTAGTGCATTTAATGAAATAAATATAGATATAAATAATAAAAATATCCTAGCTAATTTATTAAATAAAATGGTAGAGTTAGATATTATTAAAAGAGTTGGAAATGGTCCAAGTACAAAGTATGTAATAAAATAAATACATTTATTATAATTTGTCAGATTAAATGTCGCAAGAAATGTAGCAAGAAATGTCGTAAGAAATGTCGTAAGAAATTTATTTAATTATATATTTATGTTAAGATGATATTATCAGTTGTGTTTAACACATTTTCTTTTTTGGTACATTTCCTACTATAAAGGGAAAAGTCGCTCCAAATAAAAATGAGAACTCATTAATTATTGAGTTCTTTTTATTATACCAATATGTTAGTTTGAAAAAAGTTCTATGAATAATGCATACTCACTTACGAACCCACGCCCTGTCAGCCAATTCCTCAGATTTAAGGAGTATTAATGCTCTTCTTCCAGCAAGTAATGGCAGTCTGTCTCTTAACTGTTCACGACTCCATTCTACTTCTTCGGGCGTTGCAGCTCTTATTTTAACTCTAAACGACCTTTCTGCGAACTTTTCACCATTTAAATAAATATAAGTGTCTTCTTCATAAATTTTAAATTCATATTTGAAATCAGTTGTTAAAATCGTTAAATTATCATCATAAATAACAACATCTTTGATTTTTTCTCGATTATCATAGAAAAATTTATTTATTTTATAACATGCAAAAGTCGAACTTTCGTATTGTTCTTTATCTATGCCATATTTCTTCAAAATATCATATGTACAAGATTCATACAATTCTGGACCTGGTATTTTTATTTCTCTCATACTCCTAATATATTTAACTACTTTTTTTCTTATAAATCAAGATAATTAAAATAATATATGCTATAATTACCTTGAATATAAAATATACATATAAATAAATAATTGAAGAAACTAGTACTTTAAAATATGATAATATATATTTAGGTGAAACATGAAAAAAAAGAAATTAAAATTAAAATGGAAAAACTTGTTTGTTTTACTAATATTGTTACTTTCTATAATAGTTTTTACTATTTCTGTTATTAACATAATTAAATGGAACTTTGAAAACAAAAAGATTAGTGATGAGATCAAACATATATATGAGGAAATAAACACAACTGAATCAGTTGACAATGAAAACACTAAAATCATCGAATCCACTAATCAAATATCATCATCTGATCCTTATTGGGAATACATAAAAATGAATTTAATTGATGTTGATTTTAGTAAATTAAAAAATTTTAATTCTGATACAATTGGATGGCTAAAAGTAAATGGAACTAATATTAATTATCCCTTTGTTCAATATCATGATAATGTATATTATTTAACCCGTTCTTTTGATAAAAAATACAATACCGCAGGGTGGGTATTTATGGATTATCGAAACAGTTTAAAAAAGCTTGACAAAAACACTATAATCTATGCTCACGGCAGAATAAATAATACGATGTTTGGGTCTCTTAGAAATATAACCAAAAGTAATTGGATTAAGAATCAGAATAACTATATTATAAAAATATCTACAGAACACCAAAACACATTATGGCAAGTGTTTAGTTTCTACATAATTGATACTATAAGTGATTACTTAAAAATATCATTTAATGATAATATTGAATTTGAAACATTTGTAAACAAATTAATAAATCGTAGTCAATATGATTTTAAAACTACTGTTAATGGAAATGATAAAATTGTAACACTATCAACTTGTTACGATAATAACAAAAAAGTAGTAATGCATGCAAAATTAATTAAGATTGAAACTAAAGCAGCGCAATAAAAAAGAGTTGAGATTAAATCAACTCTTTTTATTATCCTTTTTGCGTTTTGAAATCTTATATACATATGTAGATAATGCTATTATTCCGATAAGGGAAGTAGTTCCCAAAACAACATATAAAGTAATATTGTCTGATGTTGGAGGATTGGGCTCTGCTGTGACTACAACTGTTCCTGTTGAGGTCTCCTCTCCAGAATAATTAGATGTTTTAATATTATATGTACCTTCCTCTAATCCTGAAATTGATGGCAAAGTAACTAAAAATACACCATTTTCTGCAGTTACAGTAGTCATATATACCGGTAAATTGTCTTTCCCAAATAATACTATTTGAACTTCTCCATCACCTGTTCCCTTAATAGTTATTCTACCATTGGAATAACTTGTTTCAGTAATAACTGGCGCGGCTGCATTAACGTTAATTATTGGTAATAAAAGCAATGCAACCAATATAATTAATAAACTCTTTTTCATTTATCTGACCTCCCACTCAATGTCAACGCCAGCACCAAGACCAAATTCAATTGAAGGAAGAGTATTACTATTATAATCTATTGGACCATTTGTTAAGAATACACTTAATCTGTTAGCGCCTTCAATGCTTCCATCATAAATCATTAAAGAATCTGGAGCAAGCGAATCCATACTACCACTTTCATTTTCTTTTAAATTATTTACAAATTCTTCATCATCTATTTGTATTTGCTTATAACCTACAACTATATCATTTCTATAAATAATAACTTGTAAATAAGCATTAAATATATCATCATTATGAGGCTGATTATTATATAAATAAGCTTTATGAATAACATACCCTGCTCTTATTGTCTTACTCTCACCTTCATAACTTAATTCAATAGCAGTTCTTTTTATATTAATTTGTCTTGTTACTTCTGTACCGTCTAACATTAAAATTGTTATTGTTACTGAAGTTGTAGTTTCCACATTCAACGGAGGAAGCTCTACAGTAACTGTTTTCTCTGGTTCATTTACTTTATATCTAGCACCAGTTAAACTAATGATCCTATCAACTTTTGGACCAGTTGCCATTAAATCGGCCATAACATTACCGAAAAATATTGACACATTACCAACTGTATTTTTAGTTACAATAGCCTGATCGATAGAATCTGAACCAAAACTATACGCCATTGCCATCGGAGCATTGGCTTCAACATTAATTAAATCTTCTGAAACAACATTAGTAGTGACATTAATACCAGTAGTAGCATCTGTTAAGTGTACTCCAACTTTTCCATAATTGAAAAAATCTTTCGAAATAATTATCTTTTTAATATCTTGATCTTCTGGAACTTCTTCGGTATCAACAGTAAAATTTATTTGTTTTAAATTATTAATCCCTTCGATTCTAAGTTCTACTAACATTTCTGTATCAAGATCACATAATGTCTGCCCGTCATTCGGTCTAACTTCTTCTCCAACCATACAAGCTTTTGCTTTGAATGATACACTACCACTAGTCCAACCATCTGGAATATATATTACACCCTCAGCATCTGTTTCAACTGGATCAAGAACATTTTCAAAGGATGCCTCAAGAGGATACATTGGAAATCCCCCACCTGGCTCTCCTCCTGGACTTGGATGATTTAAATTATCAAAAATAAAATCTACCATAATGTCATTATCAGATTCAATTGTTAGAGATGGCATATCTCCGCCAGCTGGCATAATTTTTTCCGCACCATCAACATAATAATTTCTAACTTTAAATCCCTCTTCACAAGTTACTTCAAGCGTTACTTGATAATCACTTTCATACTTTGGCAAATATACTCTGTCTACCAAAGGCGTTTGGACATCATCACCAACTTTGATTTGTATTTTCGCCATCAGTGTATCTCCCTCATAATATTCAAAGTAATTACCACTAACAATACCACTCTGCATAATTAATTCTGGTCCCATATCGCCCGCTAAGACCGATGTGATAAAACTAACATTAAAGGTTTTTAAAAGCATACAACTAATTATCAAAAATGCCAATAGCTTTTTGGGCAATCGTTTGACAAATTTCTTTATTCTCTTCATATAACACTCCTTATTATATTAACACAACTATAACATAATTTTGTTTATAGTCAATCCATTTTATGAATTTGTGTAATAGTTTTATGATAATGTCAGTATAGTTAGTTTTTTGAAAATGTCAGTCTTATATAATATAATCTTCCTAGAAAGGAAGAAAATAATGAAAGGAAATATAATATTAACTATGAAAGAAC
>JAAZKW010000036.1 GCA_012799635.1 Mollicutes bacterium | reverse complement strand
TAAATTTAATTTTAAAGCAACATGTTTCTTGTTTCTTTTCCTTTCAACTAAATCTTTTATTAGTTCATATTTTTGTTGTTCATTCATTCTTAATATAACCTTTCTCATTTTCCACCTCAATGGTGTAGTATAACATAGTTGGGACATAATCGCGGAATAACTATTAAGACATTATCACGGAATAATCATACTTTTTAGTAATTTATATTGAAATTATTGATAAATAATAAAATATATATTAATATTAAAGTGGGGGATACGTTATGAATGATAAGTTATTTGACAACATAAAAACTTTTATTGAATTTGGATATAACCCAGAAAAAATATGTTCAATAATTGGTATTAGTGATGCAGAACTTTTGGGTTGTTTGCAAAAAATTCAAATGGATGAAAAAAGGAAAAATAGATATATATTAATTCATAATTTAATGCATTCTAATCCCTATAATATATTTGAAAACCCATCTAAAATATGTATTATATCTGATACTCATTATTTTTCGATAAAAGATCGTCCTGATATAATAAAACTTATTTATAGTTATTGTGATGATGAAGGAATAAAACATGTCTTTTGTGCCGGGGATTTTACTAATGGTTATTACCCCAAGCATTTACAATATAATAATGATAATAAAGTTGATGGTATAGATAATATGATTGATTATGTTGTTAATAAACATCCTTTTAGAAAAAATATTATGTTTTATACTATTAGTGGTAATCATGATTTGTCTTTTCTTAGAACACGTGGTATTAATATTTGTAGGGAAATAGTTAAGTATAGAGAAGATATGGTATATTTGGGGCATAATAAAATAAGTGTTAAATTTAATAATCTGTTATTGTGTTTATCACATGGTAACGAAAGATATGGAAGAGGAGAAAAAAGATATCAAAGATACTATAAAGATTATTTAACTGCTTCAGAAAAACCTGATATTATTGCGTTAGGTCATATTCATCGTAGCGGTTATCGAAAATATAATGATACCCATATTCTTCAGACACCAGCATTAGTAGATACTCCAAAATATCTTTTATCAAAGGGAATTTGCTCTCAAAAAGGTTTTTGGACAGCAGATATTTCTACAGTAGATGAAAATGTTATAATATCTCCAAAATTATACGAAATAGATGATGGTCTTGGAATATCAAGAGTTAAAATTAAAGGAGGTTATTACGATGGCAAATAAAAAAGTTGTTGTATTAGGTGGTGGCACAGGAATGAGTTTCCTTTTAAAGGGACTAAAAGAATATCCTTTAGATATAACTGCAGTTGTATCTGTATGTGATGATGGAGGATCAACAGGAATACTTAGAGATGAATTCAATATGCTTGCAGTAGGTGATATTAGAAAAGTATTAGTTTCTCTTTCTAGAAGAGAAGATGATTTTGATGGCCTTTTAAACTATCGTTTTAAATCAGAAGGTGGATTAAAAGAGCATACTGTAGGAAATATCATTTTAACTGCTGCTGCTAATATAAAAGGGTCTGTTCAGGCAGGTATTGAAGTATTGGGGAAAGTTCTTAATCTAAGTGGTAAAGTAATGCCTTTAACAGAGGATGTTGTTACCTTAATAGGCGAAATGCAAGATGGTAAGATTATTGAAGGAGAACATTTAATTACAGAGGCTAACAAAAAAATAAAAAGAGTTTATTATAATAAAGAACCAAGAATAAAAAAAGAATTAATAAAGACTTTAGAAAATGCTGATATTATAGTAATTAGTATGGGAAGTTTATATACTAGTATAATACCAACTTTACTTAGTAAGAAAGTTATAGATGCAATTGATAATTCTAAAGCTAAAATAGTATATTCATGCAATTTATTTACTCAACCAGGAGAAACAGATGGTTATAGAGTATCTGACCATATTAATGCTTTAAATAGTTATCTTGGTCAAAGAAAAATCGATTATGTGATTGCATCAAATACAGTTATATCTAAAGCAGTTGCTAAAAAATATCAAACTGAGGAGCAAAAAGATCCTGTTAAAATAGACTATCGAAATATCGAAAAGACAAATGTCATTCTAATCGAGGATAAACTAGCGTCGTTATCAACTAAGTATGGTTACAAGCATGATTCAGTAAGGTTAGGCTTTCTTATTTTTTCTCTAGCTTTTAATTATAATAAAGGAGATAAAAAATAAAATATGAATATATATATTGATTTTGATGATACTTTATCCAATACTGTTAAATTTAAACAAGATTTAGATTTTTTAACAAAAAAATATAATATCAAAGAAGATTTAAATTCTTTAGATGCTAAAGAAAATAATAAAGATTATTGTTATTTTAAAATAATAAAAAAATTAACTAAATTGGGTGTAAATGTATATCAAAATTATTTATATAATGATTCAATAGATTTTTTAAAAGCTTTAAAAGCGAAAAAATATGTAATTAATATTTTAACAAGAGGTCCAAAAGTGCTTCAAACAAATAAAATTAAAGCTTCAGGGATTTTAGAATATGTCGATAATATAATTATAGTAAATTTAAGTAAAAGGAAAGCTTATTTACCTCTTGATTTTCAAAACAGTATCTTTATAGATGATAATCCCATGGAATTGAAAAGTTTATTAAGAAAGAAACCATATAAAGTGATTAGGATTGAAAGAAAAGGAAATCCATATAATGAAGTTGTTATTGAAGGTATTGAGTCATATCAAAATCTTCGTGATATAGCAGGAGATTATGAGAATTTAAATAATTTTCACAAGAAATAATTAAAAATGATGGTATAATATATTACAGTAATATTGGAGAAAAAGATGAATAATAAAATAAAATTTAAGATATTATATATAATCATAATCTTAATATATATAATGTCTATAAATATAGGGATAATATTGGTTAGAGGACAAAAAGATGTTTCTACTTTAGAAAACAGAGTGTTATCAAAGGTGCCAAAATTTACATTTCAAAAGTTTTTAAAAGGAAGTTATCAAAAACAATTAGAAGATTCCTTGGTTGATCAAGCATTATTAGGGCAATTGATGAAACAAAATATTAAAAGTTTTGAAAGTAATATAGCAGATGGTATTAGACGTAATTTGGAAGAAAAGTTTTCTTTTATATGTGAAAGATATAAAATGGTAGATAATAAAACTAAGGTTTATATGTTTGGCTGCAATGAAACATTAGTTGACAAGCCTGATTTATCAAATTTTCGAGAAGAATTACAACTTGGCATTTCTTTATTAAACAATTTAATTAGCGGTATATCTAATGTTAAATTTTATTTTTATTATATCGACTCCTCAAGAGGAATTAATTTTAATGATTTAAATAATGATATTTATTATTATTTAAATGAAAATATAAATATCAAGAATCAAGGACATTTTAAAATAAATTCTTTTGAAGATTATAATATATATTTTTATAAAACAGATCATCACTGGAATTATGCTGGTAGTCAAAAAGCTTATGAAGAATTAGGAAATATGCTTGAATATAAACCAATAATGCCAGTGGAATTAGTTAATAGTGAAATTAAATTTTATGGTTCATATTCAAGAAATGCTGTAAGCGATAAATATGATATCTTTTGTTACTATAAGTATAATTTGCCGGAACACAATATTTATCTTGGAAATCGAAAGGTTGATTTTAGTTTAAATGATGAGCAAATACGAAATGGAGATTTTCTATATGATAAATATTTTAATTATTATGCTCAGCACTATGCTGCAGATCATAAAGAGGTAATATATGATTATAAACAAAATAATAGAGAGAATCTTTTAGTAATTAAAAACAGTTATTTTAATGCAATTCAAAATTTGGTAGCGGCTCATTTTAATAGGACTTATATAGTAGACTTAAGACATTATAATAATTTTAATTTAGATAAATATATCAGAGAAAAAAATATAGATAAGGTGTTATTCATAGGTGATTATCTTTATCTTGATTCTATAGCTAAGGGGGTTAAATAGTGATTTTCAGTAGTTTTACATTTTTAGGATTGTTTTTACCTTTGGTAATTATAATGTATTTTTCTGTAAAAGCAATTACTAAAAATATTTATTGGCAAAATTTAGTTTTATGTATATTTTCATTGATTTTTTATTCCTGGGGAGAACCAATATATATATTATTGATGTTGTTTTCTATTTTAATTAATTATTATTTTGCTATATTAATAGAAAAAAGTAATAAGGAAAATACAAAAAAATTCTTTTTGTTTTTTTCAGTAATAATTAATTTATTTATTATTGGTTTTTTTAAATACGGTAACTTTTTAATTAATAATTTAAATAGTTTATTTCGCTTCTCTCTTCCATCAATGAATTTATCACTGCCAATTGGAATAAGTTTTTTTACTTTTCAAATTATGTCATACGTTATAGATGTATATAGAAAAGATGTTAAGGCCCAAAAGAATATTATGTATTTGGCTACCTATATTGCTTTTTTCCCACAGTTAATAGCAGGTCCAATAGTAAGGTATGAAACAATTGAAGAAGAGTTGGAAACTAGAAAAATAACACTTGAAGCAATAATGGAAGGAATTAAAAGGTTTATTATTGGATTAGCTAAAAAGGTAATAATAGCCAATAATGTTGCTTTTGTTTGTGATAGTATATATAGTTCAACTGAATTATCTAACAATGGAATTTTTCTATGGATAGCGTTATTTGCTTATACTATTCAAATTTATTTTGATTTTAGTGGCTATAGTGATATGGCAATAGGTTTAGGCAAAATATTTGGTTTCAATTTTTTGGAAAATTTTAATTATCCATATATATCCAAAAGCGTTACAGACTTTTGGAAAAGGTGGCATATTTCACTTTCTTCCTGGTTTAAGGATTATGTGTACATCCCTTTAGGGGGAAACAGAGTATCAAAGTTAAAAATTATCCGTAATGTGTTATTTGTTTGGTTATTAACTGGGCTTTGGCATGGAGCAAGTTGGAATTTTGTTATCTGGGGGGGTTATTATGGCATTATATTATTAATTGAAAAATTTTTATTAATAAAATTATTAAAAAAGATTCCAAACTTTTTTCAACATCTTTATTCAATAAGCATATTTATGTTTGGATGGTTAATATTTAGAATTGAAAATTTGAATGAAATCAAAAAAATAGTTGTTAAAATGTTTGATTTGAATATGAAAGATTTTATCATTTTATTAGTAGAAAATTCATACTTAATAATTGGCATCATATTTATTATAATCGGTATAATATTGTCAACTCCTATTATTAGAAATATTAATGAGCAATTAAGTAAATATGCTTGGTGGTATTATGTGTCGTCGATATTTTTATTTAATTTATTGTTTTTATCTATGGGAATGTTATTAAGTTCTGCATATAATCCATTTATCTATTTTAGGTTTTAAATAAATATATTGATTATTACTAAAAATAAAACAAAATTAGTCATGACAGATATAACAATATTAGTTTTATATTCCTATTTTTTGCAATATAGGATATAATTAATAAAGTGGAAGAAGAGGAAACATGGATTTAGTTGTAAATGGACATAATATAATAGAAATATTGATAGTAACATATTTAATAAGTTTTAGTAGTGTTTTTTTAACTAAAAAAATAGCGATACATATTAATGCTGTTGATATTCCAACGGAAAGAAAAGTACACACTAGTAATATTGCTAGATTAGGGGGGGTTGCTATATATATATCCTTTTTATTTGGATATATGTTTTATGGCGAAATATCAGTTCAAATGCTTTCTATTTTAATAGCATCATTTATACTTATTATGTTAGGTATTTTTGATGATATAAAACCTATTAAAGCCAAATATAAATTTTTAGTTCATATAATAACATCTTCAATAGTAGTTTTTTACGGTAACCTTTATTTTGATGAAATAACATTATTGGGATATACTTTTTATTTTCCAAAGTTGCTTAATCAAATTGTATCTGTTTTATTTATTACAAGCGCTGTCAATGCAATTAATTTAATTGATGGAATAGATGGACTTTGTGCTGGCATCAGTTCAATATATTTTGCAACTATAGCTATAATAGCTTTTATTTTAAATAGGATTGGTGGGCTTGATATAATTTTATGCATTATTATGCTTGGAGCAACTGTAGGATTTTTAACACATAATTTTCCACCAGCAAAAGTATTTTTGGGCGATAACGGATCAACTTTCTTAGGTTTTATGATTGCTGTAATAGCGTTGTTAGGATTTAAAGTTGCGACTATTCAATCTCTTGCAATACCCTTATTAATATTAGCAATCCCAATATTTGATACAGCTTCAGCAATTTTAAGAAGAATTTTACAACGTAAAAAAATAGGCGATCCCGATAAAGAACATTTTCATCATCAATTATTAAATATGAAATTCTCTGTAAGAAATACAGTATTAATAATTTATTTAATTAATATAGCTTTTTCAGTTGTATCAATTTTTTATGTAATAGGTAACAATAAAGTAGCTATGATTATTTATATAGCAATGATGCTAGTATTACTTTATATAGTATTAAGAACAAATATATTATTTAATCATAAGAAGAAAGATAAGAAAAAATGAAAAGAACATTAAAATATTTTACGCTTCTTTTTTTATGCTCTTCACCAATATTTGATACAACACCTTTTTATAGTAGAATGACTTCGCTTATACGAGTAATAATAATTATGATGCTTTTATTATTAACATTAATATTTTATAAAGAATCTAGAAAAAATTTACAATATTTAATACCATATTATTTATTATGTATTATTTTTCTTTTAATAAATTACATACATTCTAAAAGTTTTATATCACTTTTTCCAGGAGATTTTGATTATAGTTTTTTTTCTGAAATATTGACGGTTTTAAAACTTATGATGCCCGTTACATTAATATATAGTTTATATTATCAAAAATTTAATAAGCAAGATTATTTATTAATATTTACTTCGTGGACAATTTTAATATGTATAAGTATTATTTTAACTAATGTATTAAAAATATCTTTATCGAGTTATAATCAAGACTTGTTCATTGAATATAATATATTTGAGTGGTCTATTAAAAAATATTATATACAAACAGCATCAAAAGGTTTTTTCAATTATGCTAATCAAGAAGCATTAATTTTGATCTTATTATTAACACTTAATTTTTATTATTTTATAAAAGAGAGCAAGTATTATTTGTTTAGTATTATCTTATGTTCAATTACAATGCTTGTTCTTGGAACAAGAGTATCTTCATTAGGAGGACTATTGGTACTTATATTTTTATTTTTTAGTTATTTATTTTTTATATTTATTAAAAAAGAAAGATATGCTAAGGAGAAGCTACTATTATTAATACCAATAATTATTTGGATATTAATTCTTCCAACATCTCCCTATAGTAATAGACAAAAAGAGCTTTTATATCATCATAAAGTAAGCAAGGAAAAAAAGATTTCAATAGATACAGAAGAAAAACTCATTAATAAAAAGCCAGCCAAACTGAAGGTATCAGATGAAATTAAAATTAAACAATTATATATTGAAGAGAATGCTAATCCTAATTTGCTTCCCAACCACTTTTATAAAACTATATATTCATATGATTATGATGTTAATTTTTGGTATAAATTTGTTAATAAATATAGAAATAAGAACATTAATTATCGCTTAATAGAAATATCTATTATAAAAAGAGTTAGATCGATTAATAATAATTTTTTAGATTATTTGTTTGGGATATCAAACTCTAGAATCCAAAACATAGTTAATATTGAAAGGGATTTTTTACTTCATTATTATGCCTTTGGTATAATAGGTTCTATTATATTGCTTGCAGTATACCCATTTGTTTTAGTTGTAGCATTAATTATGTTATTAAAAAATATTAATTTTAATAATTATATTAAATTGGTTTTGGTTTCATTATTTATATTTTGTGCGTATTTAACGGGAAATGTTCTTAATTCAATGACTACTATTATAGTATTTGGGGTAGTGGGAAGTTATGTTTCACTAAAAGAGGCAAAATAATTTTATTTTTTTGAGATTATATAGTACAATATAAGGGAGGTAAGTTATGAAAAAGATAAAAGTAATGAGTATTTTTGGTACAAGACCAGAGGCGATAAAAATGGCACCACTTGTAAAAGAGCTTGAAAAAAGAAAAGAATTAGAAAGTATAGTGTGTGTAACCGCTCAACATAGAGAAATGTTAGATCAAGTCCTTGAAGCTTTTAAAATTAAGCCAGACTTTGATTTAAATATAATGCAAAAGAATCAAACATTGGGAGATATTACAACAAGATCACTTGTGGGTCTAGAAGAAATAATTAAAAAGACACAACCAGATTTGGTTCTTGTTCATGGTGATACTACAACATCATTTGTTGGGGCTTTAGCAGCGTTTTATAATCAAGTTGATATCGGCCATGTTGAAGCGGGATTAAGAACTGATAATAAAAATTCACCATATCCAGAAGAAATGAATCGCCAAATGGTAGATAGATTGGCAGATATGCTTTTTGCACCAACAGAACTTAGTAAATCAAATTTAATAAAAGAAAATATAAGTGAAAACAAAATATATGTAACAGGAAATACGGCCATTGATGCGCTTAAAACGACTGTTAAAGAAGATTATATGCATGAAGAACTTGATTGGTTTAAACCGAATGAAAGAATGATTTTACTTACTGCTCACAGGAGAGAAAACCTAGGTAATCCTATGAGAAATATTTTTAATGCGGTTAAAAGAATAACTGATGAGATTGACGATGTAAAAGTAATATATCCAATCCATTTAAATCCCAAAGTAAGAGAAGTAGCTAAAGAAGTGTTTGGTGCTAATAATGAAAAAATACGTATAATAGAACCACTTGAAGTATTTGATTTTCATAATTTTCAAAACAATAGTTTTATAATATTAACTGATAGTGGAGGAATACAGGAAGAAGCTCCCTCTATGGGAAAACCGGTATTAGTTTTAAGAGACATTACAGAAAGACCTGAAGGAATAGAGGCTGGTACTTTAAGATTAGTTGGGACCAATGAAGAGTTAATTTATGAAGAAACTAAAAAATTATTGTTAGATGTAGAAGAATACGAAAAAATGAGTAATGCAATAAATCCATATGGTGATGGGCATGCAAGCGAAAAGATAGTTGATATTATTGTTGAAAAATATTGTAATTAAAAACGCTATAACAGGCATATATTATTGATATATATGCTTTTTTTTAGTATAATTTAAATGAGGAACTAGACATGATAAATAATTTGAAGTATGTTTATGCAAAATATTCATTTTTATTAAAACAACTCGTTGAGAGAGATTTTAAAGTTAAATATAAAAGAAGTATTTTAGGAATTTTTTGGAGTTTGCTATATCCAGTATTAATGATGGCAGTAATGGCTATTGTGTTTTCTAATGTGTTTAAATTTTCAACTCCTGGCGTTAGTTATTTAACTTATTTATTAATAGGCCTTACATATTTTAGTTATTTTAGTGAAGCGAGCAATCTTGCTATGAGTAGTGTAGTTGCTAACTTTAGTTTAATTAACAAAGTATATATGCCAAAGTATATATTCCCTTTGTCAAAATGTATCTTTGTGGGAATAAATTTTTTATTAACTTTAATTCCCCTTTATATAATTATTATTGCAACAGGGACAGGGCTTAATTGGGCACATTTGTTTTTACCATATTCATTTATATGCTTGTTTTTATTTACTGTTGGTATGGGTTTTATATTATCAACTATAGCAGTATTCATAAGAGATATGTTTTATATATATGGAATAATTATAACAATATGGACTTATTTAACACCAATTATGTATGATATTAAAATAATAAGTAACTCAACATTACAATTTTTAATGAAGCTTAATCCCTTGTATCAAATAATAAATTTTGCAAGGAGCATTATTTTATATCATAATGTCCCAACATTGGGCCAATGGGCAGGATGTGGAGTATCAGGATTAGTAATATTTATTATAGGGATAATTGTCTTTAAGAAAAACCAAGACAAGTTCATATATTATGTTTAGGTGATGGCATGAAGAAAAAAGAAAATAAAATTATTACAGATGATATTATGATTGAAGTAGAAAAAATATCTATGAGATTTAATTTGGGAATAGAAAAGGGTTTTTCTTTAAAACAAGGTTTTATAAATTTATTTAATATAAAAAAAAGAAAAGAACTAAAAGCAAAAAGAAAAAAGAATGTTTTTTGGGCCTTAAAAAACGTTTCATTTAAAGTAAATAGAGGTGAAGTAGTTGGTTTTATTGGTGCTAATGGAGCGGGTAAATCGACACTTTTAAAAGTAGTTGCTGGAGTAATGAAACCGACCGAAGGAAATGTCGATGTATATGGTAATATATGTCCAATGATTGAACTTGGTGCAGGATTTGATCCACAACTTACTGCAAGAGAAAATATTTATCTTAATGGTGCAGTTATGGGATATTCTAAAAATTTAATTGATTTAAAATTTGAAGAAATTGTCGAGTTTTCTGAGTTAAGAGAGTTTTTAGATGTACCTGTACAAAATTTTTCATCAGGTATGGTTGCAAGACTCGCTTTTAGTATAGCAACCATAGTTGATCCAGAAATACTTATCGTAGATGAAATATTATCGGTTGGAGATATTGCTTTTCAGGCAAAATCCGAAAAGAAAATGATGAATATGATTGGTGGGGGTACAACAGTGCTTTATGTGTCACATTCGCTGGCAGCAATAAAAAAGATATGTACAAAAGTTATATGGCTTGAAAAAGGAAAGATAAAAATGGTTGGTGGTACTGAAGTGTGTGATAAATATTTAAAATATATGGAAGGAAAGTAATTTAAGTGAGTAATTTAAATAATAAAATAAAGTCATATTATAAAATTTTTGGTTTTAAAGAAACCATAAAAAAAATCATTAGGTATATAATATTTAAATCTAAAGTTGATAAAAAAGGCATATATCACTTTAGTTGCTCTGAAAAAAAACACATAATTTTTGAAGATAATTTAAACAAAGTGAATAAAAAAAAATATAATAAAAAAATATGTATAGTCATTTTAAATTATAATAATAAAAATGTAATTTTTAAGTGTATCAATTCCTTAATAAAATACAAAGGCAATTATGAATATGAAATTGTTGTTGTTGACAACGGAAGTACTGATGGCTCTTATGAAATTATAAAAAAGAAATATAAAAATATTAAACTTTACAGAAACTCAAAGAATGGATGTTCATCTGGAAGAAATTTGGGTTATAGCAAAACTAGAAAAGAATACATTTTATTTCTAGATAGTGATCAATATGCGCTTTCAAAAGATTGGATCGATTCTTTTCTACGGGTTGCTGAATATAAGGATGATAACTTTGGGGCTATTGGATGGACTGCAGGTTGGTTTAATAAGAAAGGGTATGCATTTCATACTGTTGATAATTTTGAATTTAGATATATGCCACCAGGAGCCATGGCAAGGTCAGATATTGGTTATCTCGGTGGTGGCGGAATGTTTATAAAAAAAGCCGTGCTTGAAGAAATAAAAGGGTTTGATGTAAAATATGATCCAACAAGTTATGAAGATACTGACGTATCACTTAAGGTTAGAAATGCAGGTAAAGAACTTTATTATTGCCCGTATTTAGATGTTTTTCATGACGCTCATCAAACGACAAGTATTATATTTGAAAAAGATAAAAATTTAGTTAATGAAAATGCAAATTATTTTGTGAAAAAATGGAAACAAAAAAATGGAAAATTATTAAAATATAAAAAATAGGAAGAAGGAAAAGAATGAATAAAAACATATTTAAGAATAAGATATTACTAATTACTGGAGGAACCGGTTCATTTGGAAATACAGTGTTAAAACATTTTTTAGAAACAGATATTAAAGAAATTCGTATTTTTTCAAGAGATGAAAAAAAACAGGACGATATAAGACATGAATTACAAGCAAAACAGCCCAAAATTTCTAGTAAGGTAACTTTCTATCTTGGTGATGTTAGAGATTATCAAAGTATAAAGGATGCAATGATTGGTGTTGATTATATATTTCATGCAGCAGCATTGAAACAGGTTCCTAGTTGTGAGTTTTATCCAATGGAGGCAGTTAAAACAAATATAATTGGAACAGATAATGTTTTGCATGCTGCAATTGAAGAGGGTGTAAAAAAAGTAGTTTGTTTATCAACCGATAAAGCGGCATATCCTATTAATGCCATGGGGACCTCAAAAGCGATGATGGAAAAAATAATATTTGCCAATGCTAGAGTTTCAGCTCAAAGAAAAGGTCCTATTATTTGCTGTACTAGATACGGAAATGTAATGTGTTCTAGGGGGAGTGTAATACCATTGTTTATTAACCAAATTAAGGAAGGAAGGCCTATTACAATTACAGATCCCAACATGACAAGATTCTTAATGAACTTGGATGAAGCGGTTGATTTAGTACAATTTGCATTTGAACACGCTAATCCAGGCGATTTATTTATTCAGAAATCTGATGCTTCGACCATAGGGGATTTAGCCAAGGCGGTTCAAAAATTGTTTGGGGATACAGGCACTAATATTATAGGTACAAGACATGGTGAAAAATTATATGAAACCCTTATGACAAGAGAAGAAAAACTAAGAAGTGAAGATATGGGGGGATATTATAGGGTTGCTGCGGATTCGCGGGATCTTAATTATGATAAATTTGTTGTTCACGGGGATGTTAAAACAATGGCTGAAGAGTCATATACATCTCATAATACGAAAAGGCTTGATGTAAAAGGTACAGTTAAAAAAATATTAACCACTGAATACGTTCAAGAAGAATTAAAGAAATGGCAAGAAGAGCAAAAATAAATTGGAGGAATTCTATGAAAATATTAATAACCGGTTCTAATGGTTTTGTTGGAAAAAACTTGAGAAGTCACTTGAGTTTAGTTAAGGACATAGAGATTTTCGAATTTCATAGAGGATCCACATTAAAGGATTTGGATAAGTATACCAAAGAGTGTGATTTTATATATCACTTAGCTGGTGTAAATCGCCCTAAAAAATTGAAGGAATTTATGGAAGGTAACCATGGTTTTACGTCCACATTATTATCATATTTATCCAAGAACAATAATAAAAGTCCCATTGTATTTTCATCATCAATACAAGCAGAATTTGATAATGAATATGGTCAAAGCAAAAAAGCAGTAGAAGAATTACTTTCAAAATATTCTCAAGAAAATGATATTAAAGTTTTAATTTATAGATTTCCCAATTTATTTGGAAAATGGTGTAAGCCAAATTATAATAGCGTTATAGCAACCTGGTGTTATAATGTAGCAAATGATATTGATATTAGCATTGATAATCCAGAAACGGTACTTAATTTAGCTTATATTGATGATGTTTGTAAGGAATTAGTTAAATGTATTGAAGGTAAAGAAACACATGAGGGAAATTATTGTATTATACCAACCATTTACAGTGAAAAGCTCGGTGAAATTGCTAGTTTAATAAAATCATTTAAAGAAAACGCTTTTGGAATAATGGTTCCATCAACGGGAAATGATTTTATTAAAAAGTTGTATTCAACTTATGCTAGTTACGTTCCCGTTGAAAAATTAATTGTTGATTTAATTGAACACCGAGACGATAGAGGAGTATTTTGCGAACTTATTAGAACAAAAGAATCGGGTCAAATATCAATATCAACAACAAATCCAAACATTATACGTGGTGGACATTATCATAATACAAAGATGGAGCGTTTTATAGTTATTAAGGGAAAAGCAAAAATTAGATTTGAGCACGTAATAGATCATAGTTCATTTGAATTTTTAGTAAGTGGAGATAAACTTCAATATGTTACTATACCTGTGGGTTATTTACATAGTATTAATAATGTGGGAAAAGAGGAGCTGATATTAATACTTTGGGCAAATGAATTATTTGATGTTAGTGCTCCAGATACTTATGTAATGGAGGAAAGTGATGACCAAACGAAAAAACTATAATGATATAAAGTGGAAAAATAATGGCAAGCTTAAATTACTGATAATTGTTGGAACAAGGCCGGAAATAATAAGATTGTCTTCTGTAATTACTAAATGTAGAAAATATTTTGACTGTTTATTAGCACACACGGGACAAAATTATGATTATAATCTTAACGGTATTTTTTTCAAAGATTTAAAAATAAGTGCCCCGGATATATTTATGGACTCGGTTGGCAATGATTTGGGAGAAACAATTGGGAATATTGTTGCAAATTCTTATAAAATAATGGATAAAATAAAACCAGATGCTCTTTTAATTCTTGGAGATACAAATAGTTGCTTAAGTGCTATCAGCGCTAAAAGATTACATATACCAATTTTTCATATGGAGGCTGGAAACCGATGTAAAGATGAATGCCTTCCAGAAGAGACTAATAGGAGAATTGTTGATATTATATCTGATGTTAATTTAGCATATAGTGAACATGCCAGAAAATATTTACACGAATGTGGGCTTCCGAAAGAAAGAGTTTATGTGACAGGGTCTCCAATGGCTGAGGTATTACATAATAATATAAACGAAATTGAGAAAAGCAATATTTTAACAAAGATTAATTTAAAACCTAACAACTTTATATTATTATCTGCACACAGAGAAGAAAATCTTGATACTAAAGAAAATTTTGAAAGTTTATTTCATGCAATAAATAAAATGGCGAATAATTTTGATATGCCCATTCTTTATTCTTGCCATCCAAGAAGTAAAAAAAGATTAGAACATTCAAAATTTGAATTAGATAAAAGGGTTATAATGCATAAACCTTTAGGATTTCATGATTATAACAAATTGCAAATGAATGCCTTCTGTGTAGTAAGTGATTCTGGTACATTGCCTGAAGAAAGTAGTTATTATGCAAGCATTGGAAAACCGATTTCTGCAGTTTGTATTAGAACAAGCACAGAAAGACCGGAAGCGTTGGATAAAGCATGTTTTGTATTAGCTGGGATAGATGAAAAAAACTTAATTCAAGCAGTTAATTTAGCTGTTGAAATGAAACAAAATAATGAAGTAATATTGCCGGTTCCCGATTATATTGATGAGAATGTATCAACAAAAGTCGTTAAGTTGATTCAAAGTTATACAGGTATTGTTAACAAAATGGTTTGGAGAAAAAAATGAAAGGAAAAAAGTAGTTAAATGGTTATAAACAACTTTAAAGGAGGATGTGTGAAAAATACAAAAGAAACACCGCTGGTTTCTATTATAATTCCGGTTTATAATGGAGCTAATTATCTTAAACATGCTATAAATAGCGCAATAAAGCAGACTTATAAAAACATTGAAATAATTGTAATTAATGATGGGTCAGATGATAATAATGAAACAGAAAAGTTAGCTAAATCATATGGTGATAAAATAAGATATTATTTTAAGAAAAATGGCGGTGTAGCATCAGCATTAAATTTTGGCATTAAAAAAATGAGAGGTGAGTATTTTTCTTGGTTAAGTCATGATGATGTTTATATGAAAAATAAAATAAAAAGTCAAATTCACTTTATTAACAAGGAAAAACTAACAAACTGTATTATTTATTCAGATTATTCATTTATGACTGCTAATGGAAGAAAATTTGGCAGATCAGTAAGAATTGATTCTAAAGAAGTTGGAAGAAATCATAATATCGCATTACTCAAAGGCTATTTAAATGGCATAACACTATTAATACCTAAAGAGGCATTTGATAAATATGGTTTATTTGATGAAAAACTTAAATGTATACAAGATTATGATAAGTGGTTTGATTTTATGAAGCATTATAAGTTTATTCATTTGCCGAAAGTTTTAGTAACTACAAGATTACACGATAAGCAAACGACAAACACCTCGCCATATGTTGAAAAAGAAGGAAATAATTTTTGGATTAAAGTTATTAAATCTTATTCTAATGTAGAAAAAGAAAATATATTTGGTACAGTTAAAAATTTTTATAATCAAATGGCAAAATGTTTAGACAAAACAGTGTACAAAAAGGCTTATAATTATTGCTTGAATGAAGGGAAAAAATATGAAGGATAAAATACTATTTATTTCAAATATTTATCCATCCAAAAATTATTCGGGTGGAATTTTACTTCAACAATTAGTTGATTTTCTCTTAGAAGAAAAACATAAAGTTTATTGTTATAAAATATCAAATCAAAAAACCTTCGAGGAATTGTATGATGATGCCGTTCAATCAATAGAATCGTTTAACAGTATATATTGTAATAATATTAATAAAACTACAGTTAAAAAAATTACGAAAAGATTACTAACTTTTATTAAAAAAAATAAAATAACAAAAATATTTATTCCTGTACAAGGAGAATTAATTGTTAAGGTTGCAAAATTGTTAATAGATAAGGGATGTATCCCTGTTTACATTGAAATATGGGATCCCATAGAATGGGTGTTACATGATTTAAATTATGAAAAATCAAAACAAAAAGAGATTTTAAAAGAATTTGATTATATTGTAAAGAAAGCAACTAAGGTTTTTGCAGCATCGCTTCCGATGCAAAGAATTTATAAGAACAAATATAATATTAATCCAGGAATATTATTTACTTCAACAAAAGCTGTTAATTATACATATCAAGAAAGTAACAATTCGGATTTTAATATTCTTTTTTCAGGGCAAGCTTATTCTACTGATGCCATTAAAAACTTTTTAATAGCAATAGATGAGTTGGAGTGGAAATATGCTGGTAAAAAAATAAAGTTCAGTTATTACGGTAGTAATAAGATTGATTTTGTTCCTAAAAAAATTGAAAAAAAAATTATGTATAAAGGATATGTATCGCAAGAGGAACTAATGAATCAGTGTAATAAAGCGGATTTGCTTTATTGTCCTTATTTTTTTTCACAAGAGCCAGTATTTAAGAAAATTGCGATGGAATCATTTCCGAGCAAGATAGTAACTTATATTCCTGCTAAAACTCCGATAATAATACACGCCCCAGAGTATTCTTCGGTGTATGGCTTTTTTTCACAAAGTGACGGAGCGTTTTTATTAAACAGTCTTGAAAAAGATAAAATTAAACAAATGATTAAAGATATAATTAAATGCAGTGATAAGAAGAAGCTTCAAATAGTTAATGAATCTATGAAGTTATTTAACAAGCATTTTTTACCAACAACAGTAAAAAAGCAGCTCTTAAGTGGATTGGGGATTAAATATAATAGTAAAAATAAAATCAAAGTATTAGAAGTTAATAATGTTGATTTACCAGGAAAAAGATTTAATGGATATGACATAATGGAATATGCAAATAGTAATTCTGATTTAATAGTTAATCAAATAGTAACATATAAAACTTCAAACAATAAAAATGTCTACAAATTTTATAATAATTATCAACTAGAACATGAATACTCTTTGCTGAGTGCAGAAGATAAAGTTTTATCAGTCCACTCCAATTTATCTTTAATTTCTAATACTCTTAGTAATTCTGATTTATATAAAAAATCAGATATTATTCATTTTCATTTAATTCATAATACAAAGCTTTCTCTTTATTCTTTGTTAAAATATTATAAAGAAAAAAAGGTAATCGTTTCAATTCATGATCCATGGAATTTTACGGGAAGATGTGTTCATTATGAATCTTGTAATAAATGGAAGACAGGATGTAAAAATTGCCCTAATTTAAAATCCTTATTCCCTTTAAAAGAGGATAATTGTCACTTTTTATGGAAATTAAAGAAAAATATTTATAAAAGTATGAATCCTCATATTATTGTAGCATCACAGTATATGTATGATTTAGTAAGACAAAGTCCATTGACGAATCATTTTACTAATGTACATCTCATTAATTTCGGTGTAGACTTAGAACAATTTAATAATAAAATAAGTCAAAATAAAGCTAGAAAAAGATTTGGAATAAATTCTAAGGCTTGTGTATTATTTTTTAGATCGCAAGATGACTTTAAAGGAACAAATTATATAATTGAAGCTCTTGAAAAAATTGAGACTACCAAAAAAATTGTGATTATGACTTGTTCTCAAAAAGGTAATTTAAAATCATTATATACAAAATATAAAGTTATAGAACTTGGTAATGTCAATACTCAGGTATTAATTAATGCATACAGGGCATGTGATCTGTTTTTAATGCCTTCAATTGGAGAATCTTTTGGCATGATGGCAATAGAAGCAATGGCATGCGAAAGACCAGTTATTGTCTTTGATAATACTGCAACACCATCAGTTACTTGCGCTCCTGATATAGGAATTCTTGTTAAAAATAAAGACTCTCATGACTTGATGAAAAAAATTAAATATTATATTGAAAATGATGAAGAAAGATTAAAAAGAGGGACTTTATCCTATCAATATGCAGTTGAAAATTATGATATTAATGAGTATTATAAAAAAATAATTAATTTGTATAAACTTGTTGACTATGAAAAACAAGATGAACTCAAGCAAGATTATTTATCAAGTAAAGATTGTTCTTTAAAAGAAATAAATCAAATTAAAGGTTATTTAAATAAATGCACAAGGTTTATGAAAAAAAGTAGTTTTTTTTACAAACAAATGTTGTTTAAGATGGATAGTAAAACAACTTTTGTAACATTTCCTGATTTTTCTAAAAATATGATTCAGGAAGTGATAAATGAATATAATAATAAATATTATGAGTATGTAAAACAGACAACACCTTGTGAAGGTGCTGTAAGTGATATTAAACCCCCAAAAATGAAAAAACCACGTAGAAAAATAAAGCCAATTGTATGGAGTAAAAAGTTTTTATATTATAAAAAACATAATCCCAAAAGGTTAGAAAATATATTGAAGTATGAATTTAGGAATCATAAACTAATTTTAAAAATTATTAATAATTATTATAAAAAATAGAAAATTAATATAAGGAGGATAAATGAAAAAAGATGTAGCAGTAGTGTTTTTAAATTATATACAATATGTTAGTATAGTGCCAACCTTAGAAAAATTAACATCTATGGGATACAAAGTTGATTACTATTGTTTGAAAGACGGCGATCCAATTGGTTTTGATATAATGTTTAACGATTTTAAAAGAATGCTAAGGGAAAAACAAATAAAAATATATGAAAAAGCATTGAAATGTGAATATAAAGTTTTATTAGAGCCTTACCCTATAGAAATGGGTATTAGATATAAATACCGCATTAAATATGCATATAGTTTGTTATCGGCAAAACCGAATAAAGTATACTTTGTAAGAAATTTGTTATTATATGACGCAATATTGTGTTTTAGCAAATGTAGTGCTAACTATTTAAGTGTGTTTTCAAAAACATTTTTAATGGGCAATCAAAAGTATGGTGATATATATAGAAAAAAGAACAATAAAAATTCTAAAAAAGTATTATTATATTTACCAACATATGGAGAAGAAAGTTCTATTAATTTAATAGCCAAAGAATTTTTAAAATTAAAAGAAAAATATTATGTTATTTCGAAAGTTCATCACTGTACAACATATTTAAAAAATGAAAAAGAACAACTACAAAAAGTTAAGGATGGGTCAGATGAATTTTATAATACAAATGAGGATTTAGGGCCTTTGTTGTCACGAGCTGATGTAGTATTAACTGATAATTCTGGAGCTATTTTTGAAGCCTTATATACAAATACTCCCATAGCAATAATAGCTGATGATATTAATAAGAATAAATATTATAATTTTAATACAACCCAATATGAGTTAGTTCAAAAAGGGATAATTCCATATACTAATAATCCGGATGATTTATTAAAAATTGTTGCAGCCGCTATGAGCAGCAAGTACTATGAGGCTCAGAAAAAATGGAACAAAGAAAATTTCTATCATCCGAAAGATAAAACAAAGGATAGTGTAAGCGTCATTATTAATTATATAAATGATAATATTGATGAAAGATATCAAGCAATGCATGACATTTTAAAAAACGAGTATTATTTGTATAAAGATTCTTACGATTCTTTAGAAATAAAAGAAAAGGAATATAATGACAAAATTGAATCTCTAAAATTAGATAATGATAAAATTCAAATAGAAAATAATCACTTAAAAGAACAGTTAGAAATATATAAATTAGACAATGATAATTTAAAAGAACAATTAAATTATTATAAAACGGGGAAATTATATAAAATAGCAAATAAAATTTATAGGATTAAAAATGGTGAAGAAAAATGACAAAGAAAGAAATAATAGGATATACTACGGGAGTATTTGATATGTTTCATATAGGCCATTTGAATATATTAAAATCTGCGAAAGGTATGTGCGATAAATTAATAGTTGGTGTAACAATAGATGAATTAGTTTCTTATAAAGAAAAAAAAGCTATAATTCCTTTTGAGGATAGAATAGAAATAGTTAGGAGTATTAAATATGTAGATGCTGCTGTTCCACAAGGTGATATGGATAAAGTGGAAGCATGTAAAAAATTAAAGGTTAATTATTTATTTATTGGTGATGACTGGTATGATACTGGTAGGTTTAATGAAATAGAAAAAAATTTAAAAAAAATAGGCGTTGAGGTAATATATTTTCCTTATACAAAGTCTATTTCTTCAACTATGATTAGACAAAAAATATCAAAAGAAAAATAAATACTATAAAAGGAGAAATAAAATGAAAGAAAAATATTCTAAATTAATTAACGTTTATAAAAAATATGGTTTTATAGGGTTTTGTAAAAAACTAAGAGCTTATATTATTGCTAACTATTTAGATAAGATTAGTCTAAAAGTAATGTTTAATAAACTAAAATATAGGAAAATAATTAAAAATATATTAAATGACAATAAACATGAAAGAATAGTCTTATGGAGAAGTTCCTTTGGCTACAATGTTCCTTTATTTCAAAGACCTCAGCATATAGCTAATAATTTATCTAAAAATGGGTGTTTAGTTTTATATGAAGTAACTACTATGACTGATAAAATTAAAACTATTAAAAAACATCAGGATAATTTTTATTTAATTAACTATAATAATGTATCACTTAATAAAATATTATCTAAAGAGTTAAGTAAAATAAATAAACCTAAATATGTTCAACTTTATTCAACTGATTGGAAACTTAGTGTTAAAAATATTGAAGACTATATTAATAATGGTTATAAATTTATATATGAATATATCGATCATCTATCACCAGAATTAGCAGGCACCAAAGACTTACCACAAAATATTATTGATAAATATGAGTATGCTATGAATAATAAAGATGTGTATGTAGTAGTTACTGCTGATGAACTTAAAAAAGATGTTCTTGCTAAAAGGGGTGAAGTAAATTTAATTGAATCAAGTAATGGTGTTGATTATAATTTTATAGTAGATAGAAAAGAAAAATATGAATTTGAAAAAGAATTTTTGGATATTATTAATAATGGTAAAATTAATCTCTGTTATTATGGAGCATTAGCTAGTTGGTTTGATTATGATTTAATTAAAACAATAAATAAAAGTGATAAATATAATATTATATTATTTGGTATTAAATATGATGAAGCTTATGATAAAAATATAGGAAATGAGAAAAACGTATATTTTATGGGACCAAGAGATTACAAAGTACTTAAATATTATGCTGAAAAATGTGACATTTTATCAATACCATTTTTACTTAATGACATAACTAAATCAACATCTCCAGTTAAGATATTTGAATATATGGCGCTTCATAAACCGATTGTTACAACTGCAATGAAAGAATGTAAAAAATATAAATCGGTTATTATATGTGACCATAAAAATGTTTTAGAAAAACTAGAAGAAGCATATAAGAAAAAAGATGATAAAAGTTATATTAAACTTCTTGATAAAGAGGCAAGAGAAAATGATTGGCTTTATAAAGCTAAAGCTATTATTGATGTTATAAAAAAGGATGAATAATGAAAGATATTTTAGAGAATATATATAATGAAAGTGAAGAAAAATATTATTCATATTTATTTGATTTAATCAACAAAAACCAAAAGAAATTTATTATAACTGTTAATCCAGAAATAATTATGAAATCGTATAAAGATAAGACTATTAAAGATATGTTGTTAAATAAAGATAACAGTTTGGTTCCTGATGGTATTTCAGTAGTTAAAAAAGCTAAGTTGTATAAGATTAAAATTAAGGAAAGAATTACTGGAATAGATATATCTAGTAAGTTAATTACAATTTGTAAAGAAAATAATAAAAGTATTTATTTGTTTGGAAGTAAAGAAGAGGTAGTTTCTTCTTTATATAATAAATTAAAAAAAGAGAATGTTAATGTTTTGGGATATACCAATGGCTATGTAAAAGATAAAGATAAAGAATTTGAAAAGATTGTTAAATTGAAACCAGATGTAATTCTAGTTGCATTAGGTGTTCCTAATCAAGAACTTTTAATAAATAAACACATTAATAAGTTTTCAAAAGGCATTTTTGTAGGCGTTGGAGGCTCCTTTGACGTATTATCAAGTTATAAGAAAAGAGCACCAAAGTTTTTCATTAAATGTCATTTAGAATGGCTTTATAGAATAGTAAAAGAACCTAAGAGAATTAAAAGATTTATAGAGAATAATATTATATTTATGTTTAAAAAATAAAATGATATAATTATTGTAATATGAAAAAGGAAACTAACAAAAAAAATAGGGTTAAAAGTTTTATATTATTACTATTTATTATTATGATAGTTATATCTTTTTTTGTGTATCAAAAAAACAAATTAGATAAAGCTAAGCAACAAGAAGCTAAAAGACTTGAGGTATTAAAAAAAATTGAATATATTAATAATACCTATTCTTTATTTATCGAAGGTCAAAAAATAGATAAAGACGATAATTTAGCTAATTTTTTTAATAATAATGTTGATACTCATAATAAATTATCTAATCTTTCAATTGATGAACTTAACATTAAACATTTACAAAATATTGATAAAACAATAAATGGTTTAAAGGAACGAAAAAAAGAAATTAATAAAATTATTTATGAAAAGATAGATGAACATTTAAAAGAGTATACAAAAGAAGAAATAACTGCAATTAATAAAATATATAATAATAGTATTATAATTATAGAAAAAGAAGACAATTTAAAAATTAAAAACAACGTACTTAAACAAATAGATGATAGACTTTCTTTTTTAACTTTTTTAAAAGAAAACCAAGGAAATTATTATTTAAATGGTAGTATGATTATGGGTAAAAATAATGAATTTGTTACTAAAGCTAAAGGTTATAAAACAAAATTTGTTATTGGCAATGAATTTGATTATGGTAAAAAAATCCCAATATTAACATATCATGCAGTGGATGATACAACATGGGGTGATTCTGGACTTTTTGTCAAAATAAGTGATTTTGAAGAGCAAATGAAATATTTGCATGACAATGACTATACTACATTATTTATCTCAGAAATAACAAATGCACTTAATTATACAAATCCAGTTATTATAACTTTTGATGATGGTTATATGAATATATATACAAAAGCATTTCCTATAATGCAAAAATATAATATTAAAAGTACTTTTTATATTATAACTGAGTGGATGGATGGATATATATTTGTATCGCCAGAGATTGTTAAGATAATGGATAAATCAGGGTTAGTTGAAATAGGTTCACATTCATTAAGTCATATGAAACTTGGAGTAAATTCTTTTGATAGTCAAGAAAAAGAAATAAAAAAATCAAAAGACGATTTAGAACAAATTCTTGATAAAAAAATAAATTCTTTCGCATATCCGTATGGAAGTTATAATATAGATACAATAAATTTATTAAAAGAACATTATTCAAATGCTGTAACTGTCGAAAGTGGTTTTAATTTTAGTAAAACACTTTCGTTATATAAATTAAGAAGACAAAAAATAAGTAGAGGAGAAAGTATAAATTCATTTATATTTAAGATTGGAGGATAAAGATGAAAAATATTTTAGTAACAGGGGGAACTGGTTATATTGGTTCTCACACAGTAGTAGAGCTGTTTGATAATAATTATAATGTAATAATTATTGACAATTTTAGTAACTCTAAACCAAAGGTTTTAGACAAATTAAAAGAAATAACTAAAAAAGAAGTAAAGTTTTATGAAGGTGATGTTCAAGATAAAACTTTATTAAGGCAAATTTTCAGAGAAAATAAAATTGATAGTGTAATTCATTTTGCAGGGTTAAAAGCAGTAGGAGAATCAGTTGAAAAACCACTCGAATACTATCAAAATAATATTGTATCAACTTTATCATTACTTGAAGTAATGAAAGAAAATAAGTGTAAAAATTTTATATTCTCATCAAGTGCAACGGTGTATGGTACTCCTAACAAACTTCCAATAACTGAAGATATGCCTTTATCTACAACTAATCCATATGGTTCAACTAAATTAATGATTGAAATGATTTTAAAAGATTTATATACATCAGATAAGTCATGGAATATATCACTTTTAAGATATTTTAATCCTGTAGGATGCCACCATTCTTATTTAATAGGTGAAGATCCAAATGGTATTCCAAATAATTTAATGCCTTATATAGTGAAAGTTGCTACAGGTAAACTTCCTATATTAAACATATTTGGCAATGATTATGATACAAAAGATGGTACTGGAGTAAGAGATTATATTCATGTAGTAGATCTTGCTAAAGGGCATATTAAATCTTTAGAAGAATTTGATAAAAATCCTGGTCTTGTAATTTATAATTTGGGAACTGGTAATGGATATAGTGTTCTTGAGATGGTAAAAACTTTTGAGAAGGTTAATAATATTAAAATAAATTATAAAATTACAGAAAGAAGGCCGGGTGATATAGCATCGTGTTATGCATCTCCTGATAAAGTATATAAAAAATTAAAGTGGAAAGCTGAAAAGACCTTAGAAGATATGTGTAAAGATGCATACCAGTTTGAGAAAAAGCAATAAGAAGTAAATTACAGCTTGCATTATTAATAAAAATATTTTATAATGATATTGTATATGGATAGAGGATGTATTCATGTGCAAGAAACGCCATGATAGAGCATTGAAAGGAGTAATAGATGGCAAAAGAAGTCATAATTACTGCTGGAAAGGTTCGAAGACGGCAAAAGTTTGGTAAGGTTTTAAAGCTTGCTGTACTTCTTTTATTAGTTTTACTTATAGTGGTATACATCGTCCTTAGAATCACTTTTAATGTAGGAAGTTTTGTTGTAACCCTAGGTTCAAACAAAGATCTCGAAAGTGGTTTGGCGATGTTTGAGTCATTAAATGATATGACTGGTAAAAGATGGTTAAAAGCTGAGAATCTACAATTTATGGATAACATATCTATAAAATGGTTACCAGAGGATATAAACAAAGAGGCTGAAGGATCACATAATGGTGATAATTATATAGCTTATACGTTTTATATTCAAAATCAAGGTGACATTGTTATCAATTATTGGTATAATATGTTTATAGATGATGTTGTAAAGAATGTAGATGAGGCAATAAGAATTATGATTTTCTTAAATGAAGACGTAACCGTATATGCCAAAGGCAACAGCATTGATGGAGAACCGGAACCGGATACCAAAAAATTCCTATCAGAAAAGGATGGTACAATTATTTTGGAACAACGCCCTAATTTACAACCTGGTGAATATGATCGTATTACGGTCGTGGTGTGGATAGAAGGCGATGACCCAGAATGTGTGGATGCTTTGATAGGTGGAGAATTAAAAATGCATATGGATATAACTGAAGAACATCCTGCAGCATATAAAAATGGAGAATGATATGAATAAAAAGAGAGAAAAAGAACAAAAAAAGAAATTGGGTTCATTAATATTGTTGCTATTTTTAACAGTAATAATGTTAGCGACTTCAACATACGCATGGTTTACAGCAAACAAAACTGTAAGTATTTCGGATATTAATGTTTATGTATCTGCATCAAGTGGTCTGCAAATATCAACAGATGCACTTAATTGGAAAACATTAATTGCTAACGAAGATATAACAACAGGCTATAATGTAGATAATGGTGCTGGAGTATATCTTCAAGATAAGAATATGTTGCCTACAACATTAGCGCCAGTATCAACATCTGGTGGTACAACAACTGGATATATGAATATGTATTTAGGAACAGTTGAAGCTAATTCTGGATCAGGTGATTTTGAGCTTACAGCAACACAATTAACCGAATCAAAAGGAAACACAGGTCATTTTGTAGCTTTTGATATTTTCTTAAAAACTGATAGTCCAGAAAATTTATATTTAGGAGTAGGATCTGGAGTCGTTAAAAACGCTGGAGCACCACTTCCTGCTGAGGGACTTCAATATGCAGGTAGAATTGGTTTAGTTACTAATGGAACTGTTTTAGCTACTTCAACTCAATATCAAATGGTAAATCAATTTGGAAATACTGAAGTGAAAATAATTGAACCTAATTATGATGGGCATACTGCATATGGTATTACTCAAGCAAACCTATATTATCAAACTTATAAGGTAAACGGTGCAGATTATCCTTGGACTGCTCCAAATAACTTAACTGCTGGAGCAACTGGAAACCCATATATGTCATATGATGGTGTAAAAGCAGTAATTTCAACCCCAATTGTGCTTGAAGAAACAAACGCAACAGATAATAATGCATATTTTGAAACAGTAACAGGGGCTCAAAAGTTATATCCAGTATCTACAGATTTTACAGCAGCTGATCCTTCGGTAACAAATAATCAATTACTGTATACAACATTCCCTGCCGGAGTTACTAAGCTTCGTGTATATATGTGGATTGAGGGACAAGATGTTGATTGTGAAAACAATGCATCTGGTGTTAACTTAACATTTAGATTATCGTTTACTCAAAATGCAAGTAATACGTAAGATATGGTTATTAATATTTAAAATATATAAATAATAAAGTGAAGAATTAAAAAACTTCACTTTTTATATTAAATTATTTAAGAATAAGGGTTAATAATCTAATACCTAGTTATTTTGATTTTCCTATGGTATTATATAATTAGAAAGGTGAGGTTTTTATGGATAAAATAGCTGTTTTAATACCTTGTTATAATGAAGCTCAAACAGTTGCTAAAGTAGTTAAAGATTATAAGAAGGCTTTACCAGAAGCAACAATTTATGTTTATGATAATAATTCAACAGATGGTACCGATAAAATAGCTAAAAAGGCGGGTGCAGTTGTAAGATACGAGTATAGGCAAGGAAAAGGCAATGTTATAAGAACAATGTTTAGAGAAATTGATGCAGAAGTTTATCTTATGATAGATGGTGATGATACCTATCCATCTGAAAATGCTAGAGAAATGTGTAATCTTATTTTGGAAGGTAAGGCAGATATGGTAATAGGAGATAGACTGTCCTCTACATATTTTTTAGAAAATAAAAGACCATTTCATAATTTTGGAAATGTAATGGTAAGATTTTTTATTAATAAGTTATTCAAAAATAAAGTGAAAGATATAATGACTGGGTATAGAGCTTTTAATAAGGAGTTTGTTAAAGGATTTCCCGTTATCTCTAAAGGATTTGAAATAGAAACCGAGATGACAATTCATGCTGTTGATAAAAATTATCATATAGTAGAAGTTCCTGTTAATTATCAAGATAGACCAGAAGGAAGCGAGTCTAAACTTAATACTTATAAAGATGGATTTAAAGTTTTAAGAACGATAGGGGTTTTATTTAAAGAATATAAACCAGCAACATTTTTTAATATTGTTAGTTTTTTAATATTATTAATATCTTTATTTTTTGGTATTCCAGTAGTTATTGAATTTTATGAAACGGGACTTGTACCTAGATTTCCGACATTAATTGTTGCTTGTATATTATTAATAATTTCGATACAACTTTGGATAGCGGGTATTATCTTAGAGGTTATTGCAAAGAAAAATAAACAACAATATGAAATTTTAATGAATATAATGAAGTAATATGAATAAATTAGTAAATCAAATATTAAAGTTTGGCTTAGTCGGAGGAATTGCTTTCTTAATAGATTTCTGTATTTTTGCAATTTTAGTAAAAATAGGAATACATTATTTAATTGCTCAAATAATATCTTTCTTTATAAGTTTAATATTCAATTACATCGCAAGTATTAAATGGGTTTTTAATGCAAAAAAACAAACTAAAAAAGAAGCATTGCTTTTTCTTTTTCTTGCAATTATAGGTTTAGGTATAAATGAACTTTTACTTTATATTGGAATTAGCATCCTTAATATAGATACTCTACTTACAAAACTAATTTCAACAATGTTAGTTATGATATATAATTTTATAACTAGGAAACTTATTATTGAAAAAAAATAATATTTATATAAAAAATAGACTTTTTGAACAAAATATGTTAGAGTACATTACATCGGAAGAGAGAAAGTAGTTATTATGGAAAATAAAGTATATTATCCTATTATGAATAAAGCATCTTTGTCTGATATATCTTATCATAAAGATATGATAAAAGAAATTTTAAAACTAAATCCTAATGTAAAAATGGGTTTATGTTGGATTGAAAAGTGTGGAATTAGAAAATTAACAATAACTTCTTCGGATCAAGTAGAAAAATTACAATTGCCAGAAAAACTTTTTGGAATAGCAATAAGTACAAAATCTTGTTTAAATTCAGAAGAAGAATATTTACAGTATTCTAGAAATTTTTTAAATTTTACAATTAGTTTAGAAAGTGCAAAAAAGTTTATTACTAACCTTAAAATGCTAAATCCTGATGTTGATATTAATTTTGAATATAATGAAAAAAGTAAAAGTTGTAAAATAACTAGCTCTATTCCACTAAATGATATTTGTTTCCCAAGTAAACAAGAGGGAAATAATATTATTATCGATCAAAAAGGGTGTTTAGCACAAATATATGGTATAATGCATGAGTGTGAAATAAAGTATGATGCTTTAAATAAAACATATGATGAAAACATTCAAAAAATATTTTATTTTGATACTGTTTTATTTAATAAATTAAAAAAAGAATATCTTATTTTAAAAGCAGAAGAAAAAACATTAAAAGAAAGCATAAAAAAAGATGTTATAGGGATAGGAATCACTTTTCTTGGATTGGTTATAAATTATATTAATTTATATTCAAAATCAAAATATGGTAGTTTTGCACTTAAAATTTCAGATATATTAGAAAAGGAAAGAAATTTAATAACTTTTCTTCTGAAGATTGGTTGTAGTGCTTCAATTATTAAATATTATATAGATTCAATTAGACTTATGTTAGTACATATAAAAAAGAGAAAAATAGAAAAGGGAGCTGATGGTAATGTTCGAACAAGGAAAAGTCCTAACCTTGAATAATGGCAAAGAATATGTAGTTGTATCATCAACAACTTATAATAATAAAAAATATGTTTATTTAATTAATCCTGATGATTATACAAATATAATGTTTTGTGAATATGATAATAACAGTGGATTAAAAGAAATTAAAGATTTTGCTCTTATTCAAAAGTTAGTTCCACTATTTATTAAAGAAATAATGTA
Source organism: Mollicutes bacterium (assembly GCA_012799635.1). Lineage (GTDB taxonomy): Bacteria > Bacillota_I > Bacilli_A > RF39 > UBA660 > UBA6448. The sequence continues at coordinate 9,924 of JAAZKW010000036.1, read as the reverse complement.
AAAGTTTCATTTTATTAACAAGTGAGTTTAATTTAGCTTATTTGTTTTTATTTTCTTGTAAAAAGGTGATTCATTTAATATAATACGAATGTAGGTGAAATTAAATGGATAAAATATTAAGGAAAGTAATAAATAAATTTGGTATTAAAGGTAATTTAATTACAGTAGAGGAAAATAATCAAGGGAATATAAATACTACTTTCGTTTTAACTATTGAAGAAGAAGGACAAACTAAAAAATATATTGTTCAAAAGATAAATGTTAATGTATTTAAAAAACCTGATGATGTTATGAATAATATGGAGCTTGTTACTAACCACTTAAAACAAAAGATGAAAACTGATTTTTCGTTTACTCAAACAACATTAGATATTGTTAAAACAGTTAATGGTAAGCTTTTAGCTCAATACATGGATAAAGGCAAAGAAAAATCGTATTATCGGATGTATCACCATATTGATGGCTGCATTTCATATGACACTTTAAAAGATTGTAGAAAACCGTATATTATGGCTTATAACACAGGTAAAAGTTTTGGAATGTTTCATCGTGCATTAAATGATTTTCCTGTTAAAAGCTTAGTTGATACTATACCAAATTTTCATAATACGCCGATACGTTTTAAAGCTCTTATAGAAAGTATTGAAAATGATGTATTAGGAAGAGCTAAAAAATTTGCCAAAGAAATACATCATTTAAATACTATGATTGAAGACTGTTCGATTATCTGGGAAAATCTTGGTAGTAGTATTTTATATCGTGTAACTCACAATGACACTAAACTTAATAATGTTATGTTTGATGAAAAGACTAATGAAGGAAGAGCTATTATTGATCTTGATACAACGATGCCCGGAAGTTATCTTTTTGATGTTGGAGATGGTATAAAAAGCACTTGTGCTAATTCTTTTGAAGATGAAACAGACCCAGAAAAGATCTTTTTAAATTTAGAGTTAACTAAGGCTTATCTATCTGGATATTTATCTGAAATGTTTGAAATTCTTACTACTGATGAAATAAAATATATAGCGTTATCTATTAAAACCCTTACTTTTGAACTTGCTATTCGTTTTTTAACAGACTATATAAATGGAGATAAGTATTTTAAAATAAAATATCCTACACATAATGCAGATCGATTTTTGAATCAATATAAATTGCTTTGTGACATTGATAGTAAACTTCAAGATATTCAAGATTTCGTTTTTGAATATCTAAAAAATATGGAATTAAAAGGAAAAGTAAGATAATAACTTAGTTTTTGCTAAAAACAAGTAATACATGATATAATTTAAATTGTAAAAGGAAGTGAATATATGGGAAGAGCATATGAAGTAAGAAAAGCTAGTATTCAAAAATCTGGTGCTACCCGCGGTAGAATGTATACTACATTTGCTAAAGAAATATATTTGGCTGCAAAAAAAGGAGGAGTTAATCTAGCTGCTAATGATGTATTGAAAAGAAAAGTAGAAAAAGCCAAAAGATTACAAATTCCTAATGATATTATTACAAGAGCGATAGATAAGGCTAAAGGAGTTGGCGGAGAAGAATATTTCTCAACCACGTATGAAGGTTTTGGGCCAGGCCAATCAACTCTTATTATCAAATGTTTAACAGATAATGTCAATAGAACGGTAGGTTATATAAGATCAGCATTTAATAAAGTTAACAAATCACTTGGAGTAACTAACAGTGTTTCATATAATTATGACTATTTAAGTGTAATATCATTTAAATGTAATGATGAAGAAAAGGTTTTAGATAACTTAATTGCAAATGCAATAGAACCAATAGATTTTGATTTAGAAGATGAAATATTAACTATAGCTGTAAATCCATCTGATGAACAAAAGCTAAAAGATGTAATAGAAAATTTATATAAAAGGATAGAATATATATATGATGAAACAGGAATGTTTGCTAAAGATAAAGTGGTTTTAAAAGGTGAGGATAAAAAAACTTTTGAAAAATTACTTAATATGCTTGATGCAATCGAAGATGTTTCAGAAATATATCATAATGTAGAGATGTAATATGGGATTATTTAATAAGATAAAAGAGAAATTTCAAAGTAAAAAAGAAAAAACAGTTAGTGAAGATACAAAAATATATGAAAAGGGTTTAGAAAAGACAAGAAAAGAGTTTGTATCTAAACTTAGTATGCTAGGAATTAAATATACAAAGATAAGTGATGATTATTTTGATGAGCTTGAAAATATTTTGATATCAGCAGATATTGGTGTTAATACTGTATTTAAATTTATTGATAAGATTAAATCTCGTGTTAAAACAGAAAATATAACAGATACTTCTTATTTAAATGAAGTAATAGTAGATGAATTATTAATTATATATGTAGCTGGAGAAAGTCTTACAGATAAAATTAATATATCCAAAGATGGTCCTACAATTATTTTAGTAGTTGGAGTAAATGGAGTTGGTAAAACAACTACAATAGCAAAGCTTGCTTATAAATATAAATCGATGGGTAAGAAGGTTTTAATGATTGCTGGAGATACTTTTAGAGCTGGAGCAGTAGAGCAACTAAAGATATGGTCTGATAGAGTTGGATGTGATTTTTATGGTAAAGGTGGCATTGATCCTGCTGGTATTATATTTGATGGCATTAAAAAAGCCAAAGAGGATAATATTGATATTGTTTTAATTGATACTGCAGGTCGTCTTCATAATAAAATTAATTTAATGAATGAACTTGATAAAATAAATAAAGTAATCGGAAAGCTTATTGTAAAAGCTCCTCATGAGACATTATTAGTAATTGATGCTAATACTGGTCAAAATGGTATTATGCAAGCTAAAGCCTTTAAAGAAATAACAAATATAACAGGTATAGTATTAACTAAGTTGGATAGTACTGCTAAAGGAGGAATTGTTTTAGCTATTAAAGAAGAAGTATCTTTACCAGTTAAATTTGTAGGTCTTGGAGAAAATATGGATGATTTAAAAGAATTTGATATTGAAGAGTATATATACGGTTTATTTAAGGATTTGATGTAAATGGAAGAGTTTGTATATTATGGTGAGCTTTTTAATATTTATGCATTTCTACTCACAGAAAAGCAAAAAGAAATATTTAGCTTATATTATGAAGAAAATTTATCATTAAGTGAAATTGCTGAATATATGAAAGTATCTAAAAGTTATATTGGTAAAATAGTAACAAATGTTAAAGAAAGACTTGATTATTATGAAAACAATTTAAAACATTATGAATTGTTACAAAAAATAAAAGAGCATAATTAATATAATTTTTTAAAATTATTAATGGGTTTACAAGTTTTTTTAATGTGTGATAATATTTATAGAGGTAAATAATTATGAATGAATTAAATAAGCAAATAAAACCAAGACCGATACCTTATAATTTAGATTCATCTATAACCCCAAATCAAATGCCCCTTGATCCTAATAAAAAGCAAATAAAACCAGAACTTTTAACTGATAATACTTTTGTTGCTTCGTCTGTTGCAACTGAAAGTTTAACTAAAAGTAAAAAGGAAATTAATCCTAATTTAGCAGGCGAAGATGACTTTTATGGACCAGATAGAATAGAGACAATTTCTTCGGTTAGCACTGATATTTTAAATAAAAATGTAAAAACAAATGGTTATGTATCTGAAATGGCAATGAAACCAGTTATTCCTAAAGATGGCGCACCAATTGAATATAATCCAGCAAAACCACCAAAAGTTGCTGCAATAGATGAACATCATGCAACAGAAGTTACGAAGAAAATTGGTAAGCACTATCGAACAGGTGAGAATCCATATAAGGGTGATGAGATAAAAACTTAACTATTCATCATGACCTTTAATTTTTTTATTTCTTTCAATAGCTGTTGAATCTTTTAAAAGGTTGCTTGCTTTAAGCAAACTGTTTTTCCCATATTTTGATTTAATTTTATCAATAACTTTATTAATGCTTTCTTCTTTTTTTGTTGTTTTAGCTTCTTCAAAAAGATTAAGTTGTTTACCAACTTTAGGTATTAATCCATTTAAAGAAATGGTTATTTTTCTAATGGGTAAATTTTCATAAAAACGGTCAAATATCAAATTACATACTTTAATAATTTCTTTATTATTATCAGTAGGAACATCTAATTTAATTTGATGATAAAAAGATCCCCCAACATTTTTAGAATAATCTATTCCTAATCCAACACCGATACATTCTTTATTATTATGTCTAAGTCGTGCAGTAAGCATCTCAACCATTTCATTAATAATAATTCCAATATTTTTATCATTATAATCTTTAAATAAAACTTGTGAATGACTATATGATTGTTCCTTAACTTTGTAGTTATTTAAATCTTTTAACAAGGTGGTGTTAATACCATTAGCATGATTCCAGATATCTTCTCCAATAGTACCAAAGCGTTGTTTTAAAACCATTTTATCCATTTTAGCAATATCACCAATACTATATAATTTCATTTGATTTAATTTTTTTTCCATTCTAGGGCCAATTCCCCACATTTTAGAAAGCGGAGAAATGTTCCAAAGCTTCAAAGGAATATCTTTATAATCCCATTTTGCTATACAATCTTTATTATGTTTAGCTTCAACATCCATAGCTACTTTAGCAAGTAGCATGTTAGGACCAATTCCAACAACTGCAGTAAGCTTCGTTTTTTCCTTAACCTTATTTAATATATCTAAAGCTAGTTCATAATCAGTTTTATTATATAATTTTAAATAATTAGTAACATCTAAAAAACACTCATCAATAGAATATACGTAAAGGTCTTCAGAAGCAACGAAATCTAAATATATGTCATTAACTTCCTTGCTTTTTTTCATATAAAGGCTCATTTGTGGTTTAGTAATATAGTATTTTATATTTTTAGGTATTTCATATAACCGTCCTCTTGATTTAACTCCAAGAGTTTTTAAGTAAGGAGTAACAGCCAAAGTTAAGGCACCTTTCCCCTGTTTAGGATTAGCTACTACTAAAGGAAAGGTAAAAGGATTAAGGTTTTTTTCAATGCATTCACATGAGGCGAAAAAACTTTTTAAATCAATGCATATAATGCTACGATTTAATTTATCCATGTCTTCCTCCAAACAAATGTTTATATATTTATTATATAGTTATATTGTAAAAAGCGCAAGAGAAAATAAGCTATTACAAACTTCTCTAAAATTATTTGAAAATAATTAAATAAATGGTATTATATATATGAATTTAGTATTCTGATCTATGTTTTAAAAACATCAAACGCTTCGAAGTAATTTATTTTAATAGTATGAGCGATGTTAGATTGTTTATCAAGGGGTATCAATAAATCATGCAAAGAAAGGTACGATGAAATGACCCACGATTATAAAGGAATAAATGTTGGAAACCTAACAAAAGATATGCCTCATTTGGTTAATTATCCGAAAGATGCATATAAAAGCGTTTTTGATGGTATTAATACAAAAATAGTTGATTTTATGTGGGAAAGGACTACTGGATATGATTCTGAAGTTGCTATTGAATATTTTGGTGTGCCAATAACATATGGTGAATTAAAACAAGAAAAAATACTTGAATATGCTAAAGCTTTAAGTAAATTTGGAATCAGTAAAGGGGACTATATTACTCTTTGTTTACCCAATATTCCAGAAACAGTATATTTAAAGTATGCTGCAAATATGATTGGCGCTGCATCACTTATGCTTGATCCAAGGATTAATTCTGAACAAATTGCTAGAATGGTTAATAAATCAAAATCAGTATTGCTATTCTGTCATAATGAAATATGTAAACCGAAAATTGAGCCAATTAAAGAGCGTTTAATGGTAGAAAAAATAACAAACATTTCACCAACACATTCTTTACCCGCTTCTTTATTGGAACAAACTTTGGAAACATCACCAGTTAGACTAAAGTTTTTACTTAAAGATTATTTAATAAGATTACAAGAAATTAAAGATAGTGGTAGATATTATCAATTAGATAAATTTTTAGAATTATCACATCAACATACGGGAAATTACATAGCTTCTTATGAAGAAAATCAACCTGCTACTGCGTTGTGTACAAGTGGTACAACTGCCGATAATTTAAAAGCATGTGTTTTTAGTAATGAAAATTATAATGCAATGGTTAATAATTTAAAATATATTTCTGCATGTTTGCCTCCAGGGAAAAGATTTTTGGGGGTAGTCCCATATTTTTCGGCATATGGTTCATTTTGTGGTTTTCATAATTCTTTTTCTAATATTTGGCTTGTAGTTTTAGTTCCAAAAATAAATCCTAATAAATTTATTCAAAGTGTAATCAAGCACAAAGCAAATGTTGGAATTGGTGTCCCAGCATATTGGGAACAACTAACTAAACCTTCAATGCGTGTGTATAATTTCTTTCGTCCAAATTTTTGTCGTCATATCGATCTTCCTATTACTGGTGGTGATGAAACAACTGTAAAAAAACTTATCGATATAAATTCCTCTTTAAAAAAATATGGTTCTGAAGCAAAAATAGTTGAAGGATATGGTGAAACTGAATTTGGTGGTTCTGTTTCAGTAATGTCAAATGCCCCTGAAAAATATAATCTAAACAGTGTGGGAATCTTATTACCTGGATTTTATGGAAGGATTGTTCATCCAGAAACAGGCGAAGAAATAGGGCTTAATGAACGAGGTGAGCTTGAATTAGGAGGACCTACTATGACATTGGGTTATTTGGGAGAGGAAGAAAAAACGAAAGAAATACTGACTTATGATAAATATGGAAGACCATTGTATAAAACGGGAGATATAATGTCAATCAATGAGAAAGGCGAATTATTTTATTATGGTAGATTAAAAAGGGTTATGATGCGTCCCGATGGACATACTGTAGCTAATTTTCCAATTGAAAGAAGGCTTAAATCTCATTTTGCAGTGGATGATTGTGTTGTAGTTGGAATTAAAATTCGTGAAGATGCTAATGGAACAATACCAACAGCATTTATAAAGTTAAAATCTGGTGTAAAAGGAACATCAGAACTTGCTAGACAACTAGATGATTACTGTTTAGAAGATATTGGTGAAAGAGAAAGAGCATTGGTTATAACATATATTAAAGAAATACCGTATACTAAGTCAGATAAAATAGATTTTAGAGACTTGGAAAGGCGGCGTTTTGATGATATGGATATTCATATTATGGATTCAATATTTTTTGATAGACCGAGTTTGGTTAGAAAGCTTGCACAATCAACTATAAAAAAAATTAGTTAAATACATTATAATAAAAAGTGCAAGAGAAAGATAATGGTAAGTTTAGCAAATTTTATTGAAAAAACGACTGCATAAAACAGTATAATTAAATTGACAACGATAATATAGAGTGTTAAAATTATAACTAATGAAATACGTTCTAAAAGGAGGGTTTTGTGAAAAAAATAAATCCCAATCAAAGTAAATATGATTATTTATATGAAAGTTTAAAAAATAAAATGGACAATATATCTTTGACATTTGATAAGGAAAAGATTTCTGCAGAAGAAATGTTTGAAGCTATTAATTTATATGCTAAAATGTTACATTCTAAGGGTGTAAGAAAAGGTGATTTAATTGGTGTATCTATGTTTAATACTCCAGAGGGTGTATATTTGCTTTATGCTTTAAATTTATTAGGAGCTATTGTTGTGGGTTTTGATCCGTTTGGGAAAAAAGAGGATATTAAGAATCAATTAGAGCTAACAAAACCCAAAATGGTTATTACAGTTGATAGTGCTTATAATAAATTTAAGGGATTATCGAGATCGCTTGATTTTTCAAGCATCTTATATTCATTATCAGATAGAATTAGTGATAAAAAAGTTAGATTACAATATGAGTTGCAAAAACTAATGCTTCTTAATTTTACATTATCAAAGGGGAAAAGATTAAATTCTTTAGTTAAAAAAGATTATGGTGAGTTTTTCCCAAAGATACCATATGTTAGCGGGGAATTAAGAGATATTATATTTACTGGTGGTTCGACAGGAATACCTAAGGGAGTAGAGTTAAACGATTATGCTTTAAATGCTGGTGTTGAAGGTATGAAAACTATGTATGGAGATGGTTATTTTGATGGAATGATTTATTTAGGACAAATTCCGTTCGGGTATATGTCTTTCGGGAAAACGGTTATGCATACTGCTTTAACTAACGGTGCAACATATGCATTAACATTAAAAGCATTTCCCAAAGATTTTTATGATGAACTTGTAAGAACTAATGCTAGTGGAACATCTGGTGGTCCGATACATTGGACATCTTTTATCGAAGAAGCCAGTGAAGGTGTTTATAAACCGCGTAGTGACTTAAAGCCTAATTCATTAAAGAATTTAAAACTATTATTTTCTGGAGGAGAGGCAAGAAGGGAAGCAACAATTGAGCCAATAAATAGAGCGTTAGAGTATTGTGGTTGTCAAGGAAAGATTGGTGAAGCTTTGGGGTTAACAGAAAGTTATGGATTTGGAATTTATAATACTGGGATTTTTTTAAAGAAGGTACTTTGGGTATTCCAGTTCCAGGATTAGAAGTAAGACTTATTAATAGCGAGACTAAAGAAGAAGTAGAAATTGGAGAAATAGGTGTTTTACAACTTTCTGGTTTGCCTGTAATGATGAGGTACCATAAAAACGAATCGGAGACTAAAAAAGTTATTTATTTTGATGAAGATGGTAAAAGGTGGCTTGATACTGGCGATTGTTTATCAAAAGATGCTGATGGTTTTTATAAATATCACGGAAGAGAAAAGAGAAATTTTGTAAGTGGTTGTGATAATATATATCCAGAACGACTTGAACAATTTCTTCCAACTATACCTGGGGTAAGAGAAGCTGTTGTTGTGCCTTTCCCACTTGATTTAGAACAAAACACTCCAGTTTATTATATTTCATTAGGTATTGGTGATATCAATGTTGATGCTTTAGAATTTAAAATAAAAAAAGTTGTTAAAAAAAGATTTGGAGATAGTTGGAAACCAGAGAAAATTATATTTACAAATGAGCCTTTAAAAAGAATGACAAGTGGGAAGATTGATTTAAAATATTATGTAGATAGTTGCAAACAATTAGGTGGTATTACTCGTTCTAGAAAATCGTCATCTTAAAAGATCGATACATTTTAAATACTATAATTTATATAATTTTTTTGCTTTAAATATGTTATAATCTAGTTATAATATTAGAATGGAGTTGTATTATGGGAGTAGGTTTTTATTTTTCAGTAGCAATGTTACCTGTTATGAGCATTATTACAATAATTTTTATATTAAAAAGAAAGATTAAAAATGAAGAAACCAGAATATATAAGTATATTTTAATCACTATTTTATTGATGACATCTCTTGAAATTATATCGGCATTACTATTTAAAAATTATTTTAATACATATATGTATGATTTAATTGCGAAATTAGTATTAATTAGTTACATAACAATAAACTATTTATTTTGTTTATATTTTATGAAGGTTTGTAACATTTCAAAAAAAAGTTTAAAAGTTTTAAAAATTATGTCAATTATTATTTTATTAATTACATTTGTAGCAAAAACAGTTTATATTAAAAACAATGAAATGGTTGTACCTCAAGGTATACCAGTTATTATGACTTTTTATTATGCCGTTGTTTTAGGAACATACCAACTTATATTGGCAATTAAAAATAGAAAAGTGATTGCAACTAAGAAATTTGCTCCTTTTTATTCTTTTTTATTGTTAGGATTAATTAATGGAATGCTTATAGTTGTTTTTCCAGCATCTTTCATGGTTGGTTATATATGGTGTTTAACTATTATAATTATGAATTTTACAATTGAAAACCCCGACATAAAAGTATTAAATGAATTATATAAGAATAAAACGATAATGGAACAAACCTATGATGATAAAGCAAACTTCTTATTCGAAGCAGCCCAAGAGATAAAAAATCCCTTAC
>JAAZKW010000035.1 GCA_012799635.1 Mollicutes bacterium | reverse complement strand
TTTAGAAACAATAAAAGAATTAGAAAAAAGTATAAAAGAAAAAACTGATAAATAAAATAAAAATGATTATTTCAATAACTTGGTCTTAATTCATTGTAACCATGACTGTAGCATAATCTGTACTTAAGTCCTCAAAGTAGGACGATTGGTTCCCTAAAAAGTGTACAAAACACTTATAATAACTAAGCAATATTAAAATATTTATAATGGTTTATGTTAATGAATAATTAATCTAAAATTTAAACTTAGAAAAGACTAATAATTGAAAAAGTTAGTCTTTTTATGTTATGTGATAGATGGAATAAGGAGAATAAAAAATAAATAATAATCAAACTTAATATAATTTATAAAATTTAATAATTGATAATATAATAATTTATGCTAATATAATTATATATGAAAGGAAAATTTTATGGAAACATTTATATTTGTAAAAAATAAAGATGATATTAATAATATTTCTTTTGAAGTAGTTGAAACAAAGGGCAAGGGGCATCCAGATAATATTTGTGATACATTAGCTGAAAAAATTTCTTCAAATTATTCAAACTATTGTATAAAAAAATATGGTGTAATATTAAGACATATGATAGATAAATTATCAATTTTAGGCGGTGGTTCTATAGTTAGATTTGGTGGAGGGGAAATGATTTCACCGATAAGGATTTTAATAAATGGGAGATTTACTGATAGATATGGTGATTATAAAATCGATTATATGAAGATTGTAAAAAATACAATAGAAGAATATTTTAAAGAGTTATTTCCTATACTAGACATAAAAAATATAAAAATTATAGATAATACACATCATAATGAAGGACCAGGAGTTGTTTATAATGAGAATAATATAACATTGAATGAAAGAGAAAAGTTTTTCGAAGCAGTAAATGAAAATGATTTAAAAAAACATAGTAATAAATTTAGGTGCAATGATACTTCAACAACGGTAAGTTATTATCCAATGAGTAATTTAGAAAAAACTGTATTAAAAGTTGAAGAAACACTTAATTCTGATGAATATAAAGAAAAATATCCATGGGTAGGAACAGATATTAAAGTAATGGGAATTAAGAAAAATAAACAAATTGAACTAACGTCGTGTGTTCCGTTAATATCAAAATATGTAGAAAATTTAGAAGATTATATTTTGAAGTTAGAATTAGTTAAAAAAGATATCTTAGAAATTGTTAAAAAGAATTTTAAAAATAATAATATAAATATTTATGTTAATACAAGAGATAATTATAAAAACAATGATATGTACTTAACATTGATTGGCAGTGCTATTGAAAGTGGAGATGAGGGTGCTGTTGGAAGGGGTAATAGATCTAGAGGAGTAATACCATTTAGTAGAAATTTTAGTATGGAAGCGGCCTGTGGAAAAAATCCAGTTTATCATACAGGGAAATTATTTACTGCAATTGGTGATATAATAAGTAAAGAAATATATGACAAGTTTAAATTAGAGAATATCGTATATTGCACATCAAGAATGGGAGATTTTATTTATAATCCATGGAATGTAAGTGTTGAACTAAATAAAGAAGTTGATGTTAAAATTAAAAATGAAATCGATAAAATAGTAAATAAAGTTATAAAAAATCATTATGAAATAACAAAAAATATAGTTTCAAGAAAAATAAAAGTAAATAATTATTAGAAAGAGGAATTATGGAAAATATAGTCTATTCTAAAAAAATATATGATTTTTTTAAAGAAAGAAGTTATAAAATAATTAACCCGTTTCATATAGTGAATAATAAGGACACATTATTTTATAGTGCAGGTATACAGCCACTTTTAACTTGCTTTAATAATAATGAAGCAACAAATATCGATAATTTATTTATTGCACAACCAGTTATAAGAACACAATATGTTGATTCATTATCTGAAGGTTATTCACTGGCATTTGTAAATGGAACAACTGCTAAATTTAATTTATCGGGAGAGGATTATAAAAAATTAGTATGTGACTGGATGGAATTTTTTCAAGAAATTGGACTTGATAAAAAAAGAATAAATCAACGAAAAGATTTTTATATAGATAATTGGAATGGAATGAATTTGTCAGGTGATCGAACATTCTATTATTATGATAATATTGAAATAGGAGATACAACTTTTTTTACAAAAACAGATAAAAAAGGAATTGATTCTATGTGTGACTTAGGATTTGGTTTGGAAAGATTAAGATGGGTACTTGATACTAATAAATCATATTATGATTTATATAGTGATTCAAAAAATTTAAACCCAAGAGAAAAAGCACTTATTTCAGCAATATCATTGCTCGCAGTTTGTGAAATTGCTCCATCTCAAAAGAGTTGTGGATATCGAGTTAGATTATTTTCAAAAAAATTAGCCGAAACACTTAATACTAGAAAGTTGTCTATTAATGAATTAAATTATTTTAAAGAATGCATTGAATATTGGAATGATTGGATGAGGTCTAAAAAAAATATTGATTTTTCTGCTGTTGAAAAAGAATATGAAAGAAATTGTAATTCAATAGTTTTAAATATTCTTATACAAGAAGGATATAAAGTAAGTAGAATTAATGTTAATGTATCGTGGGAAGAAATGGAAAAAAGATTATATTCTGGAGGGGTTCCGAAAGAAAGGGTTAAACAATTTAAAAGGTGATAAAATATGAGGTTGTATCTGTCAGGCGGTGGTTCAAAAGAGCAAAACATAGAAGCTTATAAAAGTTTTACAAAAAATATAATTAAAAGTAATAAACCGCTTTTATATGTACCACTAGCATTTGATGAAACAAAATATGATTCTTGTTACAAATGGTTTAAAGATGAAACAAAATATTTTAATAATAAGAAATTTATAATGGTTAAATCTAGTCTTGAATTGTCAAAAATGAATTTGTTTGAATTTTGCGGAGTATTTATAGGCGGTGGAAACACTTATAAATTACTAAAAGAATTAAAAGAAAATGGAAATATGGAGAAAATTATAAATTATTTAGAGAATAATGGAGTGGTCTATGGAGGAAGTGCAGGAGCTATAATTTTCGGGAAAGATATTGATGGATGTAAATTGTCGGACAAAAAAATTGAAGTAGATACTTCTGGATTTAATTTATTAAATGGAATTTCATTATTATGTCATTTCAATGAATCTAATTTTGAAAAAAACAAAAATTATTTAAAGGAGTACACTAAAAATAAAAAACTGATTTATTTACCAGAAGAAGATGTTATATATATAAATGGTAAAAAAGTTGTTATGTATGGAAATAAAAAATATGCAATGTTTGAAAATGGTGAGTATACAATTAATAATAAAAAAAATTTAGCAATGATTTTGAATAATGAAAAAATTTAGAAAAATATTGTAAAAACCATAAATATAAACAAAATAAGCAATATTATACACTTGAAAAATTATATAATATTGTTATTATATGTGTTTTTTACAGAAAAAATATAATAAAAAAATAGAGAAGTAAATATAGAAAATATAAAATAATAAATGGTGCTAATACTAGAGTAAAAGAATTTGATAATAAATTAATATATAATCGTAGTCAATACATTGGTCTTATTTCATTGCGAACATTGCAGCAGCATGTACTTAAGAACACAATGAAATAGAAAAATAAAATAAAAGCAACTCTATAATAAATAGAAGTTGTTTTTTAATGAAATTAATGTTTATCCTTTAATTAAAAAGACGCTAATAACAATCATAATTGCGGCAATTACTTTTTTTAATAAATTGTCTTTTTCATTTAAGAAAAAATAACCAACAATAACATTACCAATTACAGTTAAAGAACGAAGAGGGGCTACTAAGGTAACTTTTCCTAATTGATATGCTCTTAATCCGGCAATTAATGTTATTGCCCAAGAAAAACTAGTAATAAAAATTACTTTTTTATTACCATGTTGTAATTCGTTTTTTATATCAGTAAATTTTATTCTTCCAAATATAGTTAATAATAGAGCTGGAACTAATAGAGTTAAAGCTACATAAAAAGCTAAATTAAAATTATCTGAGATATTAACATCTAAAAACAAAGCAATGGAAAAAACTAAACACGAAAGAATTCCTAATAATACATATTTATTTAGTTTTTGTTTTCCTTTTTCATAAAAGACAAAAATATTGCTAAATATAATTAGTATAGCACCAATTATTTTTTTCCAAACAAATGGTTCTTTAAAGAATAATAACCCAGCTATAATCATAAATACAGTTGATAATTGTTTAATAATACTGTAGGTTGATGCTTCAACACCTCTTCTAACTGTTGTATTCATGCGATCAGAAATTGCATAAAAAATGCAGGCAAGTCCTAAAAATAAATAAATTTTATAATCAGTAGGTAATTTAAATTTAAAAAATGGCATTAATATTAAAGCGCATATTCCAGCAAGTGATTGCATTAAAACTGTAAGTGCTCCATCTTTTTTAGTAGATTTAATTGCAACTTTAAAAAATTGATTGAAAGCAATTGCAAAAATAATAAATATAAAAACGAATAATAACCACATTTTAATCACCTACGGATATTATAACATAATAATAATTTTTAAAAATGTAATTAAATGGATTAAGGTAAAACTTAATTTTTTTAATTGCATCAATTATATTGTCAATTGCATCATCAAGTGATATAATGATGCATATAAAGAAAGGGATGATGCAAATGAGAAAGTTTGATTTAGTACAAGAATGTAATAATGTAATAAATAATAACATTATAAATTTAATTTCTCAAATTCATGAATATAGAGGTAAACAAACTTTGTATATAGAAGCAAAACCAAATATTTTATCTAGTCTACTAAAAGTAGCTAAAATTCAAAGTACTAGCTCTTCAAATAAAATAGAAGGAATATGCACAACAGATAAAAGAATCAGTGAAATTGTAAATGAAAAAGTTGAACCAAAAAATAGAAATGAAGAAGAAATAGCAGGATATCGAGATGTTTTAAATACAATCCACGAAAGTTATGATTATATAGATATTAATACAAATATTATTTTACAATTACACAGAGATTTGTATAAATATTCTAGTATAGGTTATGGTGGTAAATTTAAAGATTCCCAAAATTATATAGAAGAGACATTAACAGATGGTACAAAAAGAGTTAGATTTACACCTCTTTCTGCAACTGAAACTCTAATTGCAATTGAGGAGTTATGCAATAGCTATAATGAAATAATTCAAAAAGGAGAAATTGATCCTTTGCTAGCTATTTCAATTTTTATATTTGATTTTGTTTCAATTCATCCGTTTAATGATGGTAATGGAAGAATAAGTAGATTATTAACTCTATTATTATTGTACAAATCAGGTTACATTGTAGGTAAATATATTAGTATAGAAAAGATAATAGAAGAAACAAAAACAACTTATTACGATACTTTAGAAAAAAGTTCAATTAATTGGCATAATAATGAAAATGATTATTCATTTTTTGTTGAGTATTATTTAGGAGTAATATTATCTGCTTATAAAGAATTTGCTGCTAGAGTGGAATATATAACAAATAAAAAGACGACAGCAATTGAAAGAATAATTATTATATTTAAAGAAACAATAAAACCAATTAATAAAGCATACTTGAAAGAAAGATGTCTTGATATAAGTGAAACTACAATAGAGCGTTCTTTAAGTACATTGTTAAAAGACAAGAAGATTGAGAAGATATCAGGTGGAAGATTTACTGAATATAAATGGATTAGTAAATAAATTTTGCAGATATAGTCTTATTTCATTGTGAACATAACAACAGCACAATCTCTTTTAGAAATAAATAAAAGACTAAAAGATTAAGGTAAAAACTTAATCTTTTTTTATGCTAAAGTGCAAATTAAAGTGCAAAAATTGCGCTTTGAAATTGTTTTAAAATGAAATTTATAGTATAATATATATAGTTAGAGGGTAATATTATGAAGAAAAAAGATTGGAATTTAGAATTATCAGAATACATTAAGCAAGGTGAACCAAATCAAACATATAAAGCAAAAATTTGGGAAATGGCAATAGGACTTCAAGATGTTGATGGTTTAAAAACTTCAGATTATTTAATTGAAACAGCAAAAGAGCATATCGAAGGAAATATTAGTATTGATGAAGCAAAAAAACGTATTAATAGTTACTATAAAATAGAAGCTAATAGAACTAAAGAAATAGAAAGTGAAGAGGCTGATAAAGTTTCTGTAAGAATAACAGAAATATTAAGTGAAAAAACATTTAGCTTTTCTCCAACAGAACTTTTGAGTATTCATAAAAGGTTGTTTACAGATATATATAAAGAAGCTGGTCAATATAGAACCTATAATTTTACTAAAGAAGAATGGGTATTAAATGGTGATACTGTGGTTTATTCTTCTTATGAAAATATAAAAGATACGCTTCAATATGATTTTGAACAAGAGAAAAATTTTTCTTATGAAGGATTAAGTATAGATGAGTCTATTAAACATTTAAGTAAATTTATTTCAGATATATGGCAAGTACATCCTTTTTGTGAAGGTAATACTCGAACAGTAGCGGTATTTTTAATTAAATATTTAAGAACATTTGGCTTTGATTTAGATGAAAGTGTCTTTAAAGAAAACTCGTGGTATTTTAGAAATGCTTTAGTAAGAGCAAATTATAATAATTTTAATAAAAATGTATATGAAGATATTTTGCACTTAAATAAATTTTTCTATAATCTATTGACAAATGATAAACATGAATTAAAAAATAGATTTTTACATATAGATAACATAAAAAACAAAGAAGAAGTAAATAAGAGTCACAACTATACATTAGAAGAGCAAGCAATTATTAATTTAATAAAAGCAAATCCAAAAATTACGCAAATAGAAATTAGTGAAAAAATTAATAAATCATTAAGAACGGTAAAAACATATATGCAAGAAATGCAAGACAAAAATATGCTTAAAAGAAAAAATGGAAAAAAGAGTGGAGAATGGATAATTAATATTTAGATAAAAATGAATAGATATAGTTTCAATAACTTAGTTCTATTTTATTGCTACCATGGCGGTGGTACAAGCAGTATTTAAAGTAATAAACAAAAAGATTAAGGAAAAACTTAATCTTTTTTATGGTATGATATTGATATAAAAGGATTTTAAAGATTAATTGGTAATAATATATATATATATGAGAGGTACAAGTGTTTTAATAAAGAAAATACTTGAAATATTTAATATTATTAAATAAATGATTAAATTCAAAAATTCTGGAGGTACTAATGAAAGAAAGTAACATTGTATTATATGAAACTGAAGATGGCTTAACTAAAATAGATGTTAAATTAGAAGATGAGAACATTTGGTTAAATCAAGAACAATTAGTTTTGCTTTTTCAATCAAGTAAATCAAATGTTAGTGAGCATATAAAAAATATTTTTAATGAAGGTGAATTAATAGAAAGTTC